>CAIZYO010000188.1 GCA_903937225.1 uncultured Chloroflexota bacterium
GGTTCGAGAGGCGCAGGTAACTGCGATCACGTTGGACGCACCGATCCCTGCAAGCGAGTTCATCGTTGAGATGCCGGAGGGTGTCACGAAGATCTATTGATCGTGCACGAGGGTTGCAAGCAGGCGCAGTAGTTGGAGGGCTCTATGGCCGAATTCAACGGTTCCAGCACGCTGAACAGAAGCGTTGCGCAACTCCTTGAGACGAGTGAGGATCCAGCGGCGATTGCCGCGCTCCTTCCAGGGTGCGAAGCACTCCACCGCACCGACGCAGAACACATTGAAGGTCGACTCGCAACCGAGGTTGCGGGGATTCCTGTCACCGCTGCAGTCTCCGTGCGGCGCACGGTAGAGGCGCTCGCCGACGGTGCTGCGCGACTCCACCTCAGGCTCAAGGTCCGCCCAGACATTGGCGGACACGCGGTGGTGGCAGCGATCATTGATCTCGCCCCTGTTGCGAGTGACGCGAGCTCGACTGCTGCATCGTGGCGCGCTTCAAGCGAACTCGATCCGATGCTCGCCGTGATGGCGGGTCAACGGGTAGATGAGTTCTTACGCGCCTCTATGCTGCGTCTGATTGAAGGCCTCGGCGCGGCGCGCTAAACGAAACGCGCGACGCGTTACGCGAGGAGCGCGGCGCGCACCGCGAGCGCCAAGATCAGCGCAAGCGTTGCAATCGTCAGCACCCAACCAGCACGAAAGAGCGCGCGGCCGCGATTGATCGGCCACCATGCTGGAACGGATCGGGTAATGCGAAGCCCCGCCTCACCCATCGCAATGAAGAGCGGGAGCGCACCGATGAGGACGGGAATCTTGACGATCGGATCTGACCAGCTCGCACCAAGGTTGAGCGCGCTGATGACGATCGTTCCGCAGAAGAATCCGATCACGCTGAGATAGATGTACGCGCCGCGCAACGGAGTCGGCGCCTCCTCTGCAACGTACGCAGGGAGTCCATCGTCCGCAAGTGGAACCTCTTGGCGGTCAAGGATGATCATCCCCGGCTCATAGCGTTCGTCCTGCAAGACGCCGCGCAACAGATCCGCCGCGTCCGGAGCCTCTTCGTCGAGTGGCTCCGCGAGTGGCCGCTTTGGTTCAACAGGCTCTGGCTGCGCTCCTGGTCGTTGCTCGCTCATCGCCGAGCGAGAAGGAAGCCGACCACGGCGAGCACGATCCCAGCAATGCGCGTGAGTGTGATGGGGATCTGTGGTGCGCCGAGGAGGCCGAAGGCATCAATCGCGAGCGCTGCGGCGAGGGAGCCGAGGATGTAGATGAGCGTTGACTCAGTGACGCCGAGCACGGGTACAACCGTGGCGAAGCCGGTCACGATCAAGACGCCGAAGAGCCCTCCCGTCAAGAGAAGTGGTGGAAGCTGCGTCGCCTCCGCAAGTTGCAGGCGTCCGCTGACCGTTCCAACGACGAGCAGCACCGCGAGTCCAACGATGAATGAGATGGTCGCGGCGGTGATTGGATCCGTGCGCCGACCCACTTCGGCATTCACAACGGCCTGCACGGATGAGGCGACGCCAGCGGCGAGGATGAAGAAGCCGAGGGCAATCAGTTGCATACGAGAGTTTCCGCTTCGTCCTGGCACATCAACCCTGCAACGCCGAGGTGACTATTCGCCTGCGGCACGGGTGAAGCCCTCTTCGCCACCCCACGACCGAAGCTTCTCAAGGTGCACCCACTGCGCAACTCCTGCAACGCGCGTGACGAGCGCGAGGAGCTCTTCATTGCTCACAGCCTGTGTCTCATCGCGCGCAATGAAGCGCGCACGGAAGAAGCCAACGTGATCAAAGGCTGGCGCCGCCTTTGGCCACACCACGACGCCGCGCGAGGAGACCATGCGCAGATTGAAGTTTGGCCCTGAGAGCGCAGCAAGCTTGGTGCCGATCTCCGCTGGCGAGAGGAGCGACTCCACGAAGATGTCTACGCCCAGGACGGTTGCGGGGCCAACCTCTGCGAGACGCTTCTCGCCGTCAACCCAACGCGGGTGCGGCTTCACGCTCGTTGCGCGCGGACGACTCGCTGCGGTTGGGACGCTTGTTGGTCCGCGACCGAGGTTCTCAATGACTGCGTCTGTGAACCCAGTGGTGCTCACCGCCGCCTCTACATCGCCGCCCTGCTGGCGAACAACATCTTGTGGAAGTGCCTTCCCATCTTCGAGTGTGGCGAGAACCGCATCTTCCACCTGGTCTGCAAGATCAAGTTCGCCAATGTGGCGAAGCATCATGGTGGCGGAGAGGACGAGAGCGGTTGGGTTGATGACGTTCTTCCCTGCGTACTTTGGCGCAGAGCCGTGGACGGCCTCAAAGATTGCCACCTCGTCACCGTAGTTTGCGCTTGACGCGAAGCCGAGGCCGCCAACGAGTCCGGATGCAAGGTCGCTGATGATGTCGCCGTGCAGGTTGGTTGCGACGATCACGTCAAACTGCGCGGGATCTTTCACCATCTGGTGCGCGACGTTGTCAATGATGAGGTGGTTCGCCTCAATCGGCGCGTACTCTGCCGCGAGCTCTTCGCCAATCCTCTTGAACATTCCTTCCGTGAACTTCAGGATGTTCGCCTTGCTCGCTGTCGTTACCTTCTTGCGATTCTCCCGAAGCGCAAGCTCATAGGCAAAGCGAATGATCTTTTCCGAACCCTTTCGCGTGATCAACTTGACCGCCTGAGCAACGTCATGCGACTGCAGATGTTCAATACCAGCGTAGAGATCTTCAATGTTCTCGCGCACGATCACCATGTCAATCCCTTCGCCCTTGTAGCGCGTTGGGATCCCTGGAAGTTCGCGTGCGGGGCGGACGTTGGCATACGTTTCAAAGAGTTTGCGCAGCGTGACGTTGGCGCTCTTCTCGCCGAATCCGACTGGTGTCTCTAGTGGTCCCTTGAGGGCAACGCGGGTGCGCTCAATGCTGTCACGCGTCGCCTGAGGGACGCCCGTCTGATCTCCCTTCAAGAAGACAGAGGCGCCAGCTTCCGCCTCTTCCCAGTCAAAGGCGACGCCGGCACGTGCGGCGGCGGCATCAAGGATGCGTCGGGTGGCGAGGGCGACCTCGGGGCCAACCCCGTCGCCGGGGATGATGGTGACGGCGTGTCTGCGAAGGTTGCTCATCTGCGCAGGATAGCGATCAGCGCGAAAGTCGCCCGCTGGCCCGATCTGCCGCGATCAGTCGCCGCAGCCCACCCACTCCTGCATCGATCACCCGATTGATATCGCAGGCCGCCTCTTCGTCGGCAGTCATTGGTCGCTGCTCCGGGTTCCCCAAGATCAGCATCGTCCCCCCAGCTCGCGCGCCGAGCGTTGCGGCAACAATGAAGAGCGTTGCCGCCTCCATCTCTGAACAGATCGCGCCGCCCGCCATCCACGCCTTCCATCGCCGCTTCAGGTCATCAGCGATCGGCATGCGCTCTGGCGCGTGTTGTCCGTAGAACGAATCCTTTGACTGCGCCACGCCAACATAGGATGGGAAGCCGCTCGCAAGTGCCGCTTCGCGCAAGGCGATGGTGACGTCGAGATCTGCAACCGCAGGGAACTCAATGGGGAGATAGTGACGGCTCGTCCCCTCGTCACGGATCGCGCCGCTGATCACACCGAGCGAGCCCGGCTTGATGTGTGGCTGCATGGAGCCAGACGTGCCAACACGGATGAAGGTATCGACGCCAATATCGTGCAACTCCTCCACGGCGATCGCGGTGGAGGGGCAGCCAATCCCAGTGGAGGTACACGCGACTGGGACGCCATCGAGTTCACCGACCCACGTGGTGTACTCGCGTCGTTGCATCACGAGTCGCGGGTTGTCGAATCGACTCGCGATGGTCTCAACGCGACCAGGGTCACCGGGGAGGAGCACATAGCGTCCAACGTCGCCCTGCTTCAGACCGATGTGATGCTTGCGACCATCCTTCTCTGTTGCGGCCATCAGGAGCTCCTTTTCGCTAGATAGGGGGCGGCAAGTGCCGCTGCATCTTCTCGGCTGAGATAGCTGCTCTGCGTTCCGAGTCGTTCAACGCTCGCGGAGGCGCAGGCGACTGAGAGTTTCGCCGCCTCGACGGGTGTGAGACCACTGGCGAGGCCGAAGGCGAACGCGCCGAGGAATGCGTCGCCCGCACCGGTGGTGTCGATCACCTTCGCCTCTGGCGCTGGAATGTTAATCAGCTCTTCGCCTGGGATTGCGATAACTGCGCCAGCAGATCCAAGGGTCACCACCAACTTCGCCCCAGACTTTGCAGCCGCCGCCTTGATGCGCGCGACCGCACCATCGCCGCGCGGTTCACCGCCGAAGATGGTGGCGAACTCGGTCTCGTTCGGTGCAAGCCAGTCGGTTGCGGCGAGTAGGTCTGGATCCAGTTCCGCCGCTGGCGCTGGGTTCAAGAGTGTGGTGATTCCGGCGGCACGTGCGGCGCGGAATGCGGCGAGTGTCACGTGTTGTGGGATCTCTAGCTCGCCCACCACGATCGTTGGCGCGAACTCACGGACCGCCGTCTCAGCAACTGCCGAATCTGTGCTGTTGTTGGCACCGGGGATGATGATGATGCGATTCTTCCCCTTGGCATCAACCCAGATCGGCGCAACCCCGCTGCTCTCCTCCACGGTGCGCATCCAGGTGGTGTTGATCCCCTCTTTGGCGAAGTTCTCCATGTGTGCGCTGCCGTAGGCGTCGTTGCCGACCGCGTTGACCATGGCGACCGGTGCGCCGAAGCGTGCCGCCATCACGGCCTGGTTCGCCCCCTTGCCGCCGAAGCCCATCTGAAATCGGTCGCCCACCAGCGTCTCACCCACTTCGGGGAGCCGCTGCGCATACGCGATCAGGTCCATCATCGTGCTGCCAACAACAAGGATGCGTGGTTCGCTCATCGTTCACCTTTCGCCCTGCTAGAACCACGCACACTGCGCGGTGAGTCTGCGATGATGATGCCGCCTCCGCGCACTCTGTGCACGGCGTGTCGCAGTGGCACGCATTCGCGAAGGGGGGTCACGATTAGATGGAGGGTGCGGTGCGAGAGAGCCAGATCTGGGAGAGCCCCGTCCTCCAGTCGGTGCTCCCTGTGGTCGACGCGCCACAGCATGTGCGCATCTCCGAAGAGGCGATCCGCCAGGTTGCCAAATGGATGGCGTACGAAGAGTTCGCCCCGATCGGCGGCGGTCCAGCTGGACCGTTTGATGTTGGACCCGACCCGACCCGAATGACGAACCTCACCATGCTCGTCAACACGTTGAACTTCGCCTTCACGGACTTTGCAACGTCGGTGAAGTTTGAGACCGAGTACAAGGGCACCACCTATGTCGACAGCGAAGCGATGGTCGCCTGCATGCACCGCGCGATCACCGCTGGTGAGCCGCTCCTCACCGGCGAATGGGCGGCACGCGTCACCCGCGACGACCTTGCGCGACTCTTCCGCGGGAACATTGAGATGCCAATGCTCGCTGAACGCGCGCAGATCCTTAATGACGTTGGCGCGGTCCTCGTTGATAAGCACCAGGGCTCATGGAGTCACTGGGTTGCGTCATGCGCCCCTGCGCTCTACGCGGGAGGTGACGGCCTCTTGGAGCGCCTCCCTGTAGAGTTCCCGCGATTCCGCGACGTCAGCAGATGGCGCGGCCACGAGGTCACGATTGCCAAGCTCGCGCAGCTCGGCCTCTGGTCGCTTCACCTCTCGCTCGCGCGCGCCGGTGTGAAGACGCTCACCGATCCGTGGCGCGCCACCGCCTTCGCGGACTACATCGTTCCTGTTGCGCTGCGGGTGATGGAGATCGCGCACTTCACCCCCGCCCTGACCGAGGCGATCGACAACGGAGTTGAGATCCCCCGCGACAGCGAAGAGGAGGTGGAGCTCCGTGGACTCTCCATCTATGCGGTGGCGCGCCTGACGGACGAGATCAATGCGCTTCGCCCAGAGTCTGCGCAGTTGATTAGCCCGCAGGTGGATTACCGACTGTGGAAGAGTTACCACGCCACCCATCACCCACATCACCTCACGCGCACGGTGATGTACTGATGATGCGATGAGGTGCTGATGAAGCAAGCCCATCTGTTCTGGCTCGGTATAACCGCAGCGCTCTACACGGTTGCCGTTGCCGTGAGCAACCTCCTGATCCCTCTGTTCATTGACCTCGGCCCGCTCGGCATGCTCTCCGCAGGGACGCTCACCTTCGGGATCACCTTCACGCTCCGAGATATCGCGCACCAATCGAGTGCACGCGCGGGCCTCGGCCGGACGCCAATCTTCCTGATGATCGGACTGGCCGCGGTGGTGAATGTGATTGTGGCCGCCGCCCTTGAGACGCCAGGGCGATTCTTGATCGCCTCGTTCGGCGCCATCCTTCTCTCAGAGACGGTAGATACGGAGATCTATCACCGCATGCGTTCGCGCTCATGGCTGATGCGCGTCTTCTCCAGCAATGCGATCAGCGTTCCCCTTGATTCAATCGCCTTCACGGTGGTGGCGTTCGCTGGCGAGCCAGGGTATGACGCGCTCGTCATGGCGCAGATCGTGCAGGCGGACCTGCTCTTTAAGTTCGGGATCGGTGCGCTGGTTGCGCTCGGGAAGAACTGGTGGGATCGCGCCTAGGTTGAGCTGCGCTTAGAAGCTGACGCGGCCGCGGAGCGCGCCGCTCACGGGATCGATCGTTGAGAGTCGAGCCGCTGCACCAACAGCGATCCTACCGAGCTGCGGTGTGCGCAAGAGGTCTGCTGGAGTCTTGGTCGCTGCGGCGACGGCGGCGGGGAGTGCAACGCCAAACGCAACGAGATTCTGTACGCCCACATCCACGAGCGAGACGGCACCAACGAGGGTTCCATCACGAAGCGTGGCATGCGCACCCTTCACCCGTGCCGGCATGCTTCCGAGCATGAAGTCACCGTCGCCGAGGCCGGCGACGGGACAGGCGTCCGAAACCACCATCAGTCGGTTGCCGAGAATGTCCGCGAGCAACTTCACCACGTTCGACTCAACATGCACGCCGTCACAGATCAACTCGACGCGCGCGCTGCGGTGCGCGAGCGCCGCACCAACCAGTCCAGGCGTTCGGTGATGGAACGGATCCATGCCGTTGCATAGGTGCGTGGTGCTCGTAGCCCCCGCGGCCCACGCAGCATTCGCCTGGTCAAAGGTTGCGGTGCTGTGTCCCACACTCGTCACGATCTTGCGCTTCGTGAGCGCGCGGATCAGCTCTTCACCACCTTTTAGTTCAGGGGCAACGGTGACGATCCGGAGTGCCGACCAATCGCTCGGTCGATCGTCGAGTGCGCGCAAGAGCTCAGCAGGGTTGATGAGCACCGTTGGATCATGCGCACCCTTGCGGGCGTGACTGATTGCGGGCCCTTCAGAGTTTGCGCCAAGGATGATCGCTTCATCGCGTGCGCGGCCGCGCTGCAGATCTTCACCCTGCTCGGCACGCGCCACGCTCACTGCGCGAACCCATAGTCGAAGGCTCTCAACGGGAAGGCTCACCGCTGCCGGAGTGATCGCCGCGTATCCGTGTTTGGCGGTCTCAACCGCAAGTGCACGAAGTGCGGCAACGA
>CAIZYO010000189.1 GCA_903937225.1 uncultured Chloroflexota bacterium
CATTGAAGGTCGACTCCGCGCGCTTGAAGCGCGACGTACCGCGCTGCAGGAGCGTGCTCTTGCGCGCTCCGCGCGTGCGATTGGCGGCAGGAGTCTCTTAGCTGGCGTTGAAATCCGTGAAGAGGGGCGCAGCGCCGTGCTCGCCGCACTGGGTGCGCTCGCGCGTGGCTTCATTGTCAATCGGAGCGGGGCGTCGCTTCTTGATGATGAACAGGGTGCGCTCCTTATAGAAGGATCAGCGGGAAGACTTGTCGCCGAACATCCAACGCTTCCAGCGCTGAGCGCTGAGGTTGTCAGCGACCCTGATGGGGTCTTAGCGCGGGTTTTGAGTGGCGTGGCGGTGGCTCCATCGGTGGCCGCAGCGCTCGATGCGCTCGCTGACCTACCGGTTGGCGGTCTGATCGTGACACGTGGGGGTGCGGTGATTCGTGCCGGAGGCGTGGTAACCCGTGAGACTGAGCCAGAGGATGCGCTCCTCGACGCCGAGATCTCGCAGCTCGGACGCGAGATTGAGCGAAGAACGGCTGCCGCCGCCACCCTGCGCAGCGAAGCCTCCGCAGAGCAGACCGCGTTGACCGCCGCCACGGCGCTCGCCGTCAGTCGCCGCTCTGCAGATCTCTCCGCACGAAGCACGTTGCGGAGCGCCACAGATCTTCGAGCAGAGAGTGAACGCGAGCAGATCGCGGCAGCCCGCACGGCCGCAGACCGAGACTCACGACTGCAGAAGCTCGAGGAGACGCTACGCGATCTCTCCGCGAGGCGAGATGAACTTCAGGCAAGTGCACACACAGGGACGGGCTCTGGGAGTGCTGCGCAAGAGTGGCAGGAAAGGATCCGAGAGCTGACCGCACGCCGATCGACGATCTCCGAAGCGGTTGAAGCTGATCGACAGTCGCTCCGCGCATGGGAGCTCGCACGTGCTCGCGGCGATGCCAGTATTGCTGCCGCATCAGCGCGTATCGCACGAGCCGCGGAAGAGCGTGGCGCGATGGAGTCGCGAAGCGCAGCGCTCCAGGCAGACCGCGTTGAACTTGTTGGACGCTCAGATGCTGCCCAGCTCGCGGTCGCTGAGCGCGAGGCGTTGGTCCAGCGACTTGCTGAGCAGCAGGAGGCGATTGAGCGCGAGAGCGCGGCTGACGACGAGCGGAAGCGCTCACTCCGCCAGCGCGAATCGGATCTTGATGAGGCGCTTCGACCGCTCGAACGTGACGCACAAGGCCTTGAGTTTGAGTACGAGCGCCTGATTGAAGAGTTGGCGGGCGACCTTGTGGCATTCGGGCGGAGGCTTGCAACAGATCCGCGAATCGCCAAGGGCCTCCCAGATGAGCTGCGTTCGGCCCGAGCCGAGGGTGCACCAGAAGGCGAGCTCGAAGAGGTCTCGAGTGAGGAGCGTTCGGCACAAGATGCGGTTGCGCGCGCGCAGGCGGCGGCGCTTCTCGATCATTGGGGTTCCGAAGGACTGCGATCCGAAACTCCTGCTGAGCCCGCTGACCCTGAGCAGGTGCGTGCGCTTGAGCGGTTGCGCCGAAAGATAGGACCGCTCGATGCTGCCGGGGCGAGCGTTGCGATTGAGCATCGTGAGCTTCGTGAACGACTTGAGAGCCTCGAAGCGCAGACTGGCGATCTTGACGGTGCCATTGCCAAGGCGTCCGCGCTCATGGCTGAACTTGATGCGCTCGTTGAAAGCACCTTCACGGAACAGTTCAGCGCACTTCAAACAACGTTCGCAGCAAACTTCCAGCTCCTCTTTGGTGGTGGCGATGCTCAGCTCCGACTGACATCAGAGGAGGGGGTGCGCCGACCTGGCGTTGAGATTGATGCCCGACCTCCGCTTAAGCGACGACAACAGCTCTCACTCCTTTCAGGCGGTGAGCGCGCACTTACCGGTGTAGCGCTGCTGCTCGGAATGCTTGCCGTGCGCCCACTGCCATTTGTGGTCTTGGACGAAGTCGACGCCGCTCTCGACGAGGCGAATGTCACTCGATTTGGTGACGCGATCCGTGAGCTCAGTGAGCGCACACAAGTGGTGGTGATTACGCACAACCGCGGCACGGTCGAGGTTGCCGACAGCCTCTGGGGCGTGACCGCCGGAGAGGATGCTACGAGTCGCGTCTTTGGCCTGCGTCTTGACGAGGCGAAGCGGATCGCTGACGCCGCACGAGCGGAGCGCGAGGCGGCACGTTGAAACTCGCCTTCTGGCGAAAGAGCACCAGCGAAGAGAAGGCGAGCATCAGTGCCGCTGCCGCCCCTTCAGGCGGCGGAATCCTGCAGGCCTTACGCAGATCACTCGCGCCCGAACCCGATTGGAGTGAACTAGAGCGCGCCCTCATCCAAAGCGATGCTGGAACGGGCGTCGCAGCAGGACTGATCAGCGCCGCGCGTGAGATTCAGGGTGGCACGGGTCGTGAGCGGTTGCGCACGGCGCTTCTCGACCTGATGCGCGAGGAGTTGCCGAGTGATGCACCAAGTACAGCGAGCAGCCAGCAGGTCATCCTCCTGGTCGGCGTGAATGGAGCGGGGAAGACAACGTCAGCGGCAAAGCTCGCGGCACGTGCAAAGG
>CAIZYO010000190.1 GCA_903937225.1 uncultured Chloroflexota bacterium
ACCACTGCAGGGGGAGGATCGAGCGACCGCGGCTGAGGCGGTGGCCGCAGCGACTGCAGGTGCAGCAATCCGTGGCGTGAAAGAACGCCCATCTGCGGTCGTCAGCGCACCGCCGCGTGTGACGAGCGGCGACCTGCAGCTCGGCTTCGACTTCAATGCGGTGAGCGAGGGGAATCGCGCCGCAGGCCAGCGTGGCGCCACGGTGACAGGCGCGGCCCCGCTTCTCGAAACATCCGCCGACCAGAGCGCACAGATCGAAGCAATCAAGCGCGGTGATTTAGGAGCAGCGGGTGTGCTCCACGTCCAGTCACCAGAAGATGCAGCCCGTCTCTTTGGCGCGTTACGGACGCACGGCGTGCTCGCACTTGGTGGAGAGGGGGTTAACCGCCGAGGTCCATCAGGACCGATGGCCCTTGCCATCGCTGATGAAGAGGGGGGGCTGATCACAGCCGACGACCCTGCCGTGATCCATCGACTGCTCACGCTCGTCGCGGGCGCTGGTCGCGATCTCGTTGGACTCGGTGTCAAAGAGATCTTCGGCGCGCTGCTTGCAATCGGTGCTGACCGCCCCCTCCGCCTCGTCGATGACGTGGCACTAGGGAGCTGGATTGGGAATGTGACGCTGCGCAATCCTGGGCTTGTTGAGGTTGCCGCCGCTCGCCTCGGGGCCGACATTCCCGAACGGCGTACACCGCTGCAGACAGCATCACTCTGCGCGGTGGTTGCGCTCGCCTCGCGCGCAGGACTTGATCGTGAGCTGCGTTCGATTGGGAGCGAACGGCTCTACCGAGAGATTGAACTGCCACTTACGGAAGTGTTGGCGCGCATGGAGGGGGCAGGGATCGCCGTTGATCAGCAGGCGCTTGCGCAACTTGGTGATGCGTTCGGGCGTGAGATCACACGCCTTGAAGCGGCTGCGGCATCGTCGGTTGGTCGTGCAGTCGCACTCGGATCACCGAAACAACTTGGCGAACTGCTCTTTGGCGAGCTCGGACTCTCACGCGGCAAGAAGACGAAGACGGGGGCGTGGTCAACGGATGCGAGTGTGCTCGAGGAGATCCAAGGGGAGCATCCGATCGTGGGCATTGCTTTGGAGTGGCGTACCGTTTCCAAGCTCCAGAGCACCTACGTTGAGGCGCTACCGAAACTTGTGGAGGCGGACGGCAGGATTCACACCACCTTCCAGCAGTCGGTTGCCGCCACAGGTCGCCTGAGTAGTGTGGATCCGAACCTCCAGAACATCCCGATCCGATCTGAGCTCGGGAGAAAGATTCGGCACGCGTTTGTGGCTGAGCCTGGGCACCTGCTGGTTGCCGCCGATTACAGCCAGATTGAGTTGCGCATCCTTGCACACGTGACACGAGACCCTCATCTGATTGAAGCGTTTGCGGCGGGTGAGGATATCCATCGTGCCACGGCGTCACGCGTCCTTGAGAAGCCACTCGATCAGGTCAACGACGACGAGCGAGCAATGGCGAAGATGGTCAATTTCGGAATTGCATACGGGATGGGTGACTTTGGCCTGGCGACACGCGCTGGGATCTCTCGTGATGCGGCAAAGTCATTTATCGCTGGATACTTTGAGCGGTACCCTGGCATCAAGCGGTACATCGACACGATTAAAGAGGAGGCGCGCGCTCACGGGGCGGTGACGACGCAGCTCGGTCGCCGCCGGCCGATCCCAGAACTCCGTGCAGCGAACCCTGCGCTCCGCGCCGCAGGAGAGCGAGCGGCGATCAATCATCCGATCCAGGGAACTGCGGCCGACATCATCAAGGTGGCGATGATTCGACTCAGTCCGCGCCTCCGCGAAGCTGGGCTTACGGCGCGACTCATCCTGCAAGTACATGACGAACTCCTCCTTGAGGCACCGCACGGTGAAGTTGATCGTCTCGTTCCGCTGCTCATTGAGACCATGGAGGGGGCGCTCGCCCTTGACGTTCCGCTCACCGTGGAGGCGAAGGTTGGCCCCCGCTGGGATGAGATGCAGAGGTGGACCGGGCATGCCTGAACTCCCAGAGGTAGAAACGGTTGCGCGTGATCTTGCGCGCCTTGTGGGCGGCGCAACGATCCGCACAGGGCGAATCCTTCGCACCGCAAATCTCAGCACGCCAGATCCTGAAACGTTCACGCGGGCGATTGCCGGCCGGAGGATTGAAGGGGTGCGCCGCCGCGCAAAGTGGGTGCTTGTCGACCTAGAGGGTGGTTTGATCTTGATGGTCCACCTGCGTATGACGGGCCAACTCGTGGTCCTTCCGGCGACTTCGGCCCCGGATCCATATATTCGAGCAGAGCTGCAGCTCAGCGATCAGCGAGTGATTCGATTCCGTGATGTTCGCGCGTTCGGCAGGCTTGCACTAGTCGCACGGAGAGAGGACGGGAGTCCTTCGCGTTCGCTTGATCCGAACGGCGAAGCGGCACTTGGCGACCACGGACCAGAGCCGTTAGAGGCGACCTTTACGGCGTCTAGGTTTGCGAGCGATTTGAAGGGTCGCCGTGGCCGACTGAAGAGCCTCCTCCTCGATCAGCGATTCATCGCTGGGCTCGGCAACATCTATGTTGACGAGGCACTCTGGCGTGCTCGCCTACACCCGCTCGCGGCGGCTGCAGCGCTCCGAGCAGCGGAGGCGGAGCGGCTCCACCATGCGATCGTCTCGTTGCTTCGTGAGGCGGTGGCCGCACGCGGCTCGTCAATTGACGATTACACGGGACCGGATGGCGACGGTGAGATGCAGGAGCGCCTCGCCGTCTATCAGCGCGGTGGTGCGCCGTGCATGCGATGTGGCACCACGATTCGGCGCGTGACACTTGGAGGGCGCGGCACGCACTACTGTCCCCGCTGCCAGCCGCTTCCACGGGGGCGTCGCGCAGCCGGTTCGACGGGAGACCTGAGGCAGTCCTCAACGTTGCGTCGAGGTCCACGGTGGAGCGAGTCACTTGAAGAAGGGAGCCTTGGGGCGACCGCAACGGAGCGCGCGGCGGCGCGACGTCGGGCAGTCCGGTCTGGCGGTGCGCGATGAGCATTCTCTCGCTGAGCGACGTTGGACGCGAGATTGGCGCGGTCACCATTCTTGAAAACGTCAGTGTAAGTGTGGCCGCTGGCGAGAGGATAGGACTCGTGGGACCGAATGGAGCGGGGAAGACAACGCTGCTGCGCATGATGATTGGCCGAGACGAACCGGATCGAGGTCGCGTGGATCGCGCGCGTGGCGTCAACATTGAAGTGTTGGCGCAAGAGTCGTCCCATGACCCAAGGCTTCTTGGGGCAGCGACGCTCACCGATGCGGTCCGAAGTGGTGCGGAAGAGATCACAAGGATCGCCAACGCGTTGCAGGTAGCTGAGGCGGCCGGGAGCGTTGCGACGCCAGAGTATGCCGCCGCACGCCAACGCTTTGATGCGCTCGAGGGATACACCATTGACGACCGAGTGGGGTCAGCACTTCGGGGTCTCGGGTTCCCAACCTCCCGACACGGAGAGTCCCCCTCGCGACTCTCTGGAGGAGAGCAGACCCGAGTTGCCCTGGCGCGACTCGTCATCGCTGATCCAGACCTCCTCCTCCTCGACGAGCCGACCAACCATCTGGATGTAGAAGCGATCGAGTGGCTCGAAGGGGCGCTGCGTGCTCGCGGCGGGGCACTCGTTGTGGCGAGTCACGATCGTTCATTCCTTGATGCCGTTGTGGATCGAGTCTGGGAGGTTCGCAACCATACCGTCACGCGATTCCGTGGGAACTACTCGGCATACGCGCAACAGCGCGAATCTGGGGAGCTGGACGCAGAGCGAGACGCGGAGCGACGGACGAAGGAGATCGCACGAGAGCGCGAGTTGATCCAGACGTATCGAAGCCATCGGAAGTACAGCAAGATGCACGAGCATGAGCGGCGGTTGGCGGCGATCGAGCCAGTGGTTGCACCGAAGCGACGAGCAACGCTCGCCATCTCTGCCGCAGGTGCGGGTCGAGGCCCTGCAGAGCCCGTGCGCCTGGTTGAGGCAGAGGTTGGATATCGCGAGCCGGTGCGACGCGTCATCGCCCGTGCGGAGAGCG
>CAIZYO010000191.1 GCA_903937225.1 uncultured Chloroflexota bacterium
CAACGATGCCCGTCAGTCTCCCGAGAAGGCTGACCCCTTCAAACGCAGCGTTGGCGCGTCCCTGCAGTGCGTCAGGGAGGACACGGCCGCGAATCGCACCCTGATTCGCCTCCCAGACGGTTTCAAAGCCATCGCTGAGGAACTGGTGTGCAACCAGAAGGACGATGCCAGTAAGCGAAGCTCCTGGTGCGAGAGGGACGAGCGCAAGTCCGATTCCTACGATCACCAGGCTCACACTGATCGCACGACCCGTGCCGAGGGCGAGTGAGATTCGTTCCGTGAGCAGACCGCCCGCGAAGGACGCGATGCCGCCGCTTGCGATGATAAAGCCGACCACTTCGGGGCTGAGACCGAGCGTTCGAACGACATAGATCATGTACGCCGAGCGGAAGAGACCGAAATAGATACCGATCGCTGCACTTGAAGCGATCAGGGGTCGCAAGATCGGGATTGCCCACGTGCGTCGAAGGCCCTCTTCTGCCTCCACCAGAAAGCTCTGGCGTGTTGTCGCCTTGGACAGGCGCGGCTCTCTGACGCGGAGTGCGGTCAGCAGGAGCGCGGAGGCAACATACGTGAGCGCATCCACGCCAATGGCGGCTGGGCCTCCAATACTGCCGACAAGGAGGCCTGCGGCCCCGAAACCGAAGAACTCTGCAGCGCCTCGGATTCCGAGCACCTTGGCGAGCACGGAGCGCAAATCGGGTGTGGGGACAAGTCCAGCAAGGTAGCTTCGCTCGGCAATATCAAAGGCGGTACTGCACGCCCCACTTGCAGCGCTCACCAGGATGAGATGGAGGAGTGACACGCCGCCGGTCATGAACGCAGCGAGCGGGATGCTTGCAAGGAGCAGTGCCCGGAGAAGATCCGCGGCGATCATGACTGGTCGACGGGGGAGGCGATCAATCCAGACGCCGGCAATCTGGCTCGCCAACGTCGCCGCGATAAGGTCCACCCCTGCGATGATGGCCGCCTCTTCGGCAGAGATTCCGAGTCCGATGATTGCGAGCAGCGGGAGGGCTGCACGCGTGATGAACGACCCGAACGTGGAGGCGGATTGCGCCGCCATAAGGATGCGGACATCACGGCGAACGGCGGTGCTAACCCCTGCACGCTGCACGGCCACCCCACCCCTCTTCTTCATTCTTGCAGCGTACACTCCTCATATGTTCGATGCGCTTGGAAGCAGGCTCCGCGCTTCACTGCAACGGCTTGGCGGAAGGGGCCGCATCAGTGAGGCTGATCTCGAGGCGGGTCTGGCGGAGATCCGTACTGCGCTCATTGATGCGGACGTTGCGCTATCCGTTACCGATTCGCTCATTGCATCAATGCGCACCCGCGCACACGACGAAAAGGTGGTCGGCGGCATAGGGAGTGGAGATCGTTTAGTTGCGATCGTGCATGCGGCGCTCACCGAGGCGCTCGGCGGCTCAGGCCGAGAGCTTGACCTGCGCGAGCGAACGGCGAGCATCCTACTCCTCGGCCTTCAAGGCGCAGGGAAGACGACAACCGCCGCGAAACTCGCACTGCGACTCCTTCGCGATGGGCGACGCCCGCTTCTCGTTGCGGCAGATCCGCGGAGGCCCGCAGCGGCTGAGCAGCTAGCGCTGCTGGGCGCAGCGATCGGCGTACCTGTACACCGCGAACCGATCGGCACCCCAGTGGCAGAGATCGGTCGCCGTGCGCTGGAATCGGCGAAGAAACTTGGACGGGACCTCCTCATCATTGACTCGTCGGGACGGACCACACTTGACGAAGAGTTGATGCGCGAGCTCGCTGACTTGCGCGCAGCGGTGAACCCGCGCGAGCGCATCCTTGTGTTGGACGCCGCAACTGGACAACAGGCGCTTCGCGTTGCTGAGGGGTTCAAGGAGGCGGCGGATCCGACCGGTCTCATCTTGGCGAAGCTCGATGGCGACGCCCGTGGCGGCGCAGCACTCTCGATTGCGGGAGGTGCCGGCATCCCCGTCCTTTATCTCGGGACCGGTGAGCGCCCTGAAGCCCTTGAGCGCTTCCATCCCGATCGCATCGCTGGCCGCATCCTCGAGATGGGGGATCTCGCAACGCTTGCAGAGATCGTGCGCGATGCTGGCGGTGATCCACGCGCACCCGTTGCAACAAAGAGCGGGAGTGGCGCACCGAAGGGCGAGATGACCTTCTCCGATCTGCTCGAACAGTTGCGAAAGATGTCCTCAATGGGCCCGATCGGACAAATCGTCAAGATGATTCCGGGTATGGGGGGTGTAGCTGCCCAGGCTGAAGAGGCGGTGGCGGCGGGGGAGTTGAAGCGGGCGGAGGCGATCATCCTCTCCATGACGCCGACCGAGCGCGAGAACCCTTCGCTACTCTCCATCCCTCGACGTCGCCGCATCGCCGCAGGGGCCGGCCGAGCGATTGAAGAGGTGAACCGTCTGGTCAAGCGCTTGGAAGAGATGCGGCTCTTGATCCGAAGAACGGGGGGGATTGACCCTGCCCGACTCGCTGGTGGGGGTGGAGGGCTTCCAGGGAAGCATGCTGGCGGGTATATCCGCCCGAAGGAGGATCGGAAGGCGAAGTAGGCCCGTCGCAAGGGGGGCAGGCGGTAGGCCGCGGCGCCCCTGATGCGCAGGTCACCCTGAGCGGCTACTATCCCCAGACACACACCCCACCGCTTCGGGGTTACTCGCCTGGCGACCGCCAGGCCCACGGAGGAAGATGCACGGATGAGCGTTCGAATCAGGTTGACACGAGTAGGGGCAACAGGACAGCCGTCGTATCGAGTTGTCGCGACCGATCGGCGCCGCGCGCGCGATGGGCGTTCGCTGGAAACCCTCGGGCACTACAACCCCCGCACTGAGCCAATGACGCTCGTCCTTGATCTACCGAAGGTAGATGCATGGATTTCAAAAGGTGCGCAGCCATCTGAAGTTGTCGGCAAGTTGATTGCCAAGGCACGCGCCGGCGGAGCATCTGCTGGCGGAAAGACAGGCCCAAAGGCCGCAGAGAAGGGCTACACCGCCCCAGGAACTCGACCGGTGGTTGAAGAGCCAACGGTTGTTGTTGAAGCGGCACCAGAAGCACCAACGGAGCTCGCGGCCGAAGCGGCGGCAGAGGTCGCCACTGAAGAGGCAGCGGATGCAGTTGCAGATGCGACTCCAGTAGCAGCTGTTGAGCCGACTGCTGAAGTTGCAGCAGAAGTGCCAGCTGCTGTTGAGCCTGCGGCAGAAGCACCAGCGGCAGAAGCACCAGCAGAGGAGGCGTAAGTGCCAGCAGCAGAGCTTGTCGCATACGTCGCGAAGTCACTTGCAGATAATCCTGATGGGGTGAGCGTTGAGGTGGAAGAGGATGGCGACGCCGTTGTCCTCCGCCTCATTGTCGATGAAGACGACATGGGTCGCGTCATTGGCAGGAACGGCAGCATCGCCAAGGCAATGCGCAGCCTACTCAAGGTGATCTCCAATCGGACCGGAGAGAACTACGTCCTCGAAATCGGCTGACGCCGTTCGCGATCTGCGCGTTGCGCAGGTTCGTGGAACGCGCGGGCTTGACGGCACACTCCGCCTTGAGATCCTTACCGATCACCCTGACGAGCGCTTTGTCGTGGGGAAAAAGCTTCGGGTTGAAGAGAGCGATCGAGAACTTACGCTCACTGAGTGGAACCCCGCCTCACCTGGCGCGTTCGCACGATTCGCTGAGATTCCAGATCGCGGCACCGCACAAATCCTTATTGGGAGCTACCTCTCGCTCCCTCTCGCTGCTGACCCCGGTGAGCCCGGACGCGTGTATTGGGACGAGGTGATCGGCGTTCAGGTGACCGACACAGAGGGTGCGGTGATCGGAAGCGTAATCGATTGCTACCGAGCTGGTGGGGCAGAGGTCTATATCCTTCGCACGCCAGATGGCGGGGAGCTCGACCTACCAGCCGTTGCCTCAATCATCGTCAGCTTCAAACCGCGTGAGGGCGTGATCATTGCTGATCTCACCGGTTCGGACCTCACTCCACGAGCGCCGAAGCGAGTGAAGCCACCTCGTCCGGCGAACCCGGTGCGAACGCCATGAGCGAACAGACACCAGCCCTCCGCATTGATGTGGTCTCACTATTCCCTGAGACGGTACGCGCCGCCCTGTCGGCAAGTATCCCTGCACGTGCCCTTGAACGTGGACTCGCGTCGCTACACGTCCATGACCTCCGCGAGTGGGGGATCGGCAAGCATCGTGCGGTTGACGACGAACCGTACGGTGGCGGTGCTGGGATGCTGATGCGCCCCGAACCGCTGGTTGACGCGATTGAAGCACTGCGGACCGAGGGGAGCACGGTAGTTCTCTTGGATGCTGGCGGAGAGCGGCTTCAGCAGTCACGCGTGCGCTCCCTTGTAGGCGCTGGCCACCTGATCATTCTCTGTGGTCGCTACGAGGGGATTGACCAGCGCGTGCGAGCCTACGTTGATCTTGAGCTGAGTATTGGCGACTTTGTCCTCTCCGGCGGCGAGCCTGCCGCCATCGTCCTCTGCGACGCGCTCCTCCGCCTTGTCCCAGGTGCGATCGATGCCGCATCACTCGCCGAAGAGTCGTTCTCAACGAACATGCTTGAGTACCCGCAGTACACTCGCCCAGCCGAATACCGCGGGGTGGCGGTCCCTGAGATCCTCCTCTCGGGTAATCACGCTGCTGTGGCGGCTTGGAGGGGTGAGCAGGCACGCCAGCGGACGGCTGCCCGCCGCCCTGACCTCCTTGAAGGGGCACCGCCGCCCAGGAAGGGCGAGTAGCGGAGGGGTTCGCCCCCCTGTGCTATCCTCCCGCTTCGCACCAGCAGGATCCTGCTGAGCCAACACGGAGAACCCATGGATTTGATCCGAACGATCACGAACGAGCAGATGAAGCGCGATCTGCCTCCGATCAAGACCGGCGACACCGTCAAGGTGTCGGCGAAGGTGGTCGAGGGGAATCGAGAGCGCATCCAGGTGTTTGAGGGGACGGTCATGCGCCTTCGCGGCGGCGGACTTGGACTCACGATCACCGTTCGACGCATCGCTTCGGGCGTAGGGGTCGAACGAACCTTCAAGGTGCACAGCCCTCGCATTGAGAAGATTGAGATCGTTCGCCACGGAGTATCGCATCGTGCGCAGCTCTACTTCCTTCGCGATCGCGTCGGCAAGCAGTCATCACTCCGCGAAAAGCGCGCAGAGGTTGGTGAGATCCTCAACCCTGTCTACGTTGAGCCCGTAGCAGAGCCCGTCGTTGAGCCGGTCGTTGAGGCCGCTGTCGAAGAGGTAGCTGTTGCCGAAGCTGCATCAGCTGACGTAGAGGCTGCGGTCGCCACTGAAGAGCCGGTTGCACCTGCTGTAGAAGCGGCAGCACCAGAGGCTGAACCTGTCGTGGCCGCGGAGATCGCACCCGCCGCTGAAGAGACGCCTGCAGAAGAGCCAGCGGTAGCCGCGGCAGACGATTCGGAGCAGGCGAAGGCGTGACCTCTCCCCGGCCAAGCAGTGGCCGCGGACAAACAACACGCGAGCGAGAGATTCACCACGGCTCACCTGCACGTGCCGTTATTGGCATTGACGAAGTTGGGCTCGCCCCACTCGCTGGGCCTGTTGTTGCGTGCGCAATCCTCATGCCAGACGGCGAGCTCATTAGCGGCGTTCGTGACTCTAAAGCCCTGTCACGCAACCAACGTGAGCACCTTGACCCAATCATTCGTCGTGCTTCGGTTGCCTATGGGCTTGGTGCCGCTTCGGCGCGAGAGGTTGAACGTTTCAATCCACGTGCTGCATCCCACCTTGCCATGCAACGGGCGGTCCACGCGCTTGAACGCCGCCTCGGCCGTCGAGTTGAGTTCGCGCTTGTCGACGGATCACCGGCGCACGAACTGAGTGCGCTCATCGGCCCACACGAAACCATTATCAAGGGAGACACCAGCGTCTATTCGATTGCCTGCGCGTCCATTGTGGCAAAGGTGCTTCGTGATCAGTTGATGGTGCGGCTCGCCGAGCGATATCCAGGCTATGGATGGGACTCCAATGCCGGATATCCCGCACCGCTCCATCTTGCCGCTCTTGATCAGCTTGGCGTAACGCCACATCACCGACGAACGTATGCCCCAGTTGCGGCGCAAATCGTCCGAAGCGGCGGAGGCCCCGCCTAGCCAATACGCGGACGGTACGCCCAAGCGCTGAGTCTCTCCCTGTGTCGAACCATCGGGCGGAAATCGGAGCTGCCGCAGAGCGAGAGGCGGCAGCTGCGCTCGCAAGCGCTGGTTGGCAGATCCTGGCGCGTAACCTGCGCGTCGCAGGGCTAGAGATAGACATCCTTGCGCGTGACGAAACTGGCCGTCTGGTGGCGGTTGAGGTGCGTGCTCGGCTACGAGTCGGGGAGGCCACTCCAACGGGGATCCTTGGCCAGAGGAAGCGCGCCGCACTACGCCGCCAGCGTGAAGCGATCAGGGGGCTGACTCGCGTTGATCTTCTTCTGGTTGCTGGACCACCTGAGGAACGTCGCCTTCGGCTCGTTCGGGGGGTGGCCGAGCGGGGGACGAGGTGGGAGGAGGGTGGTAGGATCACCCGGCACCCAATTGGGAGCCCTTGACCTTGGTCAGGGAATACGCACGCGGAGCATGTCGCCTCGCAACGGTGGCCCCTCGGGGTCGCGATGGCGTCCCGCGGTGGCATAACCGTGATGAGGAGAACCATGGCCGCAGTTACGATGCGCGAACTTCTGGAGGTCGGCGCCCACTTCGGGCATCAGACCAGGCGCTGGAATCCAAAGATGGCGCCTTTCATTTATGCCCAGCGAAATGGCATTCATATCCTTGATCTTGCCAAGAGTGCGAAGCATCTTGAGGTTGCACTCGTTGCAGTTCGCGAAGCCGCCGCAAATGGCGAAACGATCCTCTTCGTTGGCACCAAGAAGCAGGCGCAGGCCCCCATTCTTGAGGAGGCGACGCGTGCCGGTCAGCCGTACGTCATCAAGCGCTGGCTCGGCGGAATGCTCACGAACTTCAGCACGATTCGAAAGCGCCTGACGCTTCTCGAGCAGCTCGAGGCACGCGAACAGGCTGGCGAATTCGAGTTGATGTCGAAGAAGGAAGCGGCGAAGCTTCGCGACAAGCTTGAGAAGCTGCGCGGAGTTCTAGGCGGTATGCGCCGCATGCGCCGTGCACCTGGCATGGTCTTCGTGATTGACCCGAGCCGCGAGACCCTCGCCGCCGTGGAGGCCAACAAGCTCGGCATCCCGGTTGTTGGGACTGCCGACACCAACGTCAATCCAGACCAACTGCAGTACCCGATTCCAGTCAACGACGACGCGATTAAGTGCATCAAGTTGATCTGCAAGGCGGTTGCCGACGCGGTTCTTGAGGGCGCGGCAGAGCGTGCCGCTCGACTCCCTGAACTTGAGGCGCAGGAGGCTGCAGCTGCGGCCGCCGCGGCACCAGAGAGCCAAGCGGCATCTGATGCACAGGACGATCTTGTTGCGGCACTGAGTGCGGCCGGAACGTTGAGCTTCTCGCCTGACGAGGAGCCAGCACCAACAGCCGTCCGAGACGAGAGCGCCCCAAGCGCGTAACGCAGAGCGAAGAAGAGGAGTACGTCATGGCGATAAGCGCAGAAGCGGTAAAGGATCTTCGCGAGCGAACTGGTGCTGGCTTCATGGATTGCAAGCGAGCGCTGGAAGAGGCTGGCGGAGACGTTGAGAAGGCTGTCACCATGCTGCGAGAGGCAGGGCTCGCCGCCGCTGCAAAGAAGGCTGGACGTGATGCACGTGAGGGGCTCGTCTCCTCCTACATTCACACCGGTGGTCGCGTCGGCGTCTTGCTTGAAGTCAACTGCGAAACAGATTTCGTTGCGCGTAACGAGCAGTTCCAGAAGCTTGTGAAAGATATCGGCATGCAGATCGCCGGCCTCAGCCCCAAGTACGTCAGCCAGGAACAGATTCCGGCGGATGTGCTGGCCGCAAAGCGCGCGGAACTGGAAGCTGATGAGGCGCTTGCCAAGAAGCCAGAGTCGGTTCGGGCGCAGATTGTTGAGGGCCAGCTTCGGAAGTGGTTTGAAGAGGTGTGCCTTCTCGACCAGCCGTTCCGTGATGGGGAGGAGACGGTTGGTCAGTTGATCACCAACGCGGTTGCGACCATCGGCGAGAACATCCGCGTCCGTCGCTTCGTGCGCTACGCACTCGGCGAGGAGCTCTGAGTCGCGCCATGGCGAGCCACGTGGCACAGCCATGACGCCAACGCCGCGCTACTCCCGCATTCTCCTGAAGCTCTCTGGGGAGGCACTCCTCGGCGATCAGCAGTACGGCGTCGATCCGAAAGTCCTCTCATTCGTTGCTGAACAAGTCAAAAGTGTCCGCGCCTTGGGCGTGGAGGTTGGCATTGTTGTGGGCGGTGGCAACATCTTCCGGGGGATGACCGCATCAAGCGCGACTGGGATGGAGCGGGCCACAGCAGACCACATCGGCATGCTGGCAACCGTTATGAACGGATTGGCGCTACAAGATGGCTTGGAGCGCGCAGGCGTTGAGACGCGCGTAATGACCGCGATTGAGATGAATGAGGTTGCTGAGCCGTACATCCGCCGCCGTGCAATCCGCCACATTGAGAAGGGTCGCGTGGTGGTCTTTGTTGCTGGAACCGGCAACCCGTACTTCACCACCGACACTGCGGCAGCGCTTCGCGCCGTTGAAATTGGCGCCCAAGTCATGCTCAAGGCAACCAAGGTTGACGGAGTGTATGACAAGGATCCCCACGTGCACGCCGATGCGGTCAGGATTCCAGCGATCAGC
>CAIZYO010000192.1 GCA_903937225.1 uncultured Chloroflexota bacterium
AAGCGCGAACGGAACGCATCGGCCGCACCCTGCTGGATGCCGAGAATAAACTCATTGGTGAACGCTTCGCCAGTGATGTAAAGGACGCGTCGCTTTGGCGAACGCTCCATCACGGCGTTTCCGATCGCGTGAAGCAGGTGTGTCTTCCCGAGACCAGTACCGCCGTAAAGGAAGAGCGGGTTGTATGCGCCACCTGGCCGCTCGGAGACAGACTGCGATGCAGCGTGTGCAAGCCGGCTCGCGGAACCAACGACATACGTTGCGAATGTGTATCGCGCGTTCAGGTTGGTTGGTCGCGCTGGCTCGCTCGCATCAACAACGCGAACTGAATCGCTCGAAGGTGTGTGCGTGCGCACCTGTGATGCGGTGTCTGTTGACGCACTCTTCTTCCCTGCGAGCGCGCCTTGCGCATCAAGCTCATCCTCGCTCACAACTTCTACCTGGAGCGTCACGCTATAGCCAACAATCTTTGCGATTGTTTGTGCGATGAGTGAGCGGTAGCGCTCCTCAATCCAATCCTTTGCAAAACCAGAAGCAACACCGAGCGTGAAAGTGCTGCTCTGCTCGTCAACGCGAAGGAGTGCGGTTCGACGGAACCAGGTTTCGAAGGTCGCCTGGGAGAGGCTGATCTCTAGCTCTCCGAGAGTGGCGCGCCAGACCTGTCGTCGATCCATGCCGCAGCGCCTCCCTCTCTTTTCCCCGCGTCAGAGAGTCAGTGGGGCAGCGTTGCGGCCGCCCGGACCCTGTTGGGGGGACGCGGAGAATAGCAGCAACTTCTCAACCCGTACGACGCGTCGCGCGAGCATTGTTACACCCAGGGGCGGAGTGCCTCTGGGCTACCGCCAGCCTCCCCGTAGCGCCATCGGCGCAGGGGCTACCGTGCCTGAATTGACACCCTGGCGGCTCCCCGACGATACTTCCCTTCCTAGATCCGCCCGCCTCGCGGCCCTAGGCCAGGCAGCCCTCTTGGCACCCGGTCCGCACGGCGGAGCGACGCCAAGGCCACATTGACGGGAGCGATCAACATGAAGCGAACGCACCAGCCAAAGAAGCGACAGCGATTCCGCGAACACGGTTTCCGTAAGCGCATGTCGACGACGTCGGGCCGTAAGGTCTTGGCTCGTCGCCGCGCACGCGGCCGCAAGCGCCTCACCGTCTGAGCGGGCCGGCGCACTCGCGCCCCGCAGGTTTCGACATGATTCGAACCGCAGCTGACTTTACGGCTCTTGCCGCCGCGCCCGGTGTCAACTCACCACTGCTCGGCGTTCGCTTTGCTGTGCGCGATCGCACCGTACCTTCGCTGCGCATCGGAATTGCCGCAAGCAAGAAGGTTGGCGGCGCAGTGGTGCGCAACCGCATTCGTCGCCGGCTGAAGGCAATCACACGAGACCTGGCGTCAGCGGTTGTACCCGGCACAGACCTTCTGATTGGCGTGCGCGCTTCGGCCGCAACTGCATCGAGCGAGCAGCTTCGCGCCGCACTCACCGACTGCCTCCGACGCGCAAAACTTCTCTCTGGCGCCAATCAGGGGGCACGCGCATGAAGCGACTTGCCGTAGCGTTCATCCATCTCTATCGAATCCTTTTTGCATGGCTGCCATCAAGCTGCCGATTTGAGCCGAGCTGCTCTCGATACACAGAAGAGGCGATCATGAAGTACGGCGTCCTTAAGGGGAGCTGGATGGGTGCGCGCCGAATTGCGCGCTGCTCACCACTCAGCGCCGGCGGATGGGATCCGGTCCGATGATTTCAATGAGCGCCGCCACCGTGCGAAAGTATGCGGGCCTTGCACTCCTCGCAGTCCTCATTGCGTTTGTAGCTGCCGCCTGCGGCGGCCAGGGCGTACCGAGTGCAAGCGTTGCGCCAACACCACACCCACCACTTGTACCCGCGTCGCCCGGTGCCGACCCATTCAGCCTTCTTGCGTGGCTCTTCACGCCGGTGTTCCAGGCACTCTTCATTGGCCTTGTCGCGCTGGATAACCTCACGGGCGACATTGGTATCTCCATCCTCCTACTCACCATTGTCATTCGTATCGTGTTGATCTCCCCGTATCGACGACAACTCGTTTCACAAAAGCGCACACAGTTGCTCGCACCAGAGGTGGAGGAGATCAAGCGCCGTTACAAGGGCGATCGAATGAAGATCCAGCAGGCACAGGCTGAGCTTTACAAGACGCGAGGGATCAACCCGTTAAGTGGCTGCCTCCCAACGCTCCTTCAGTTCATCGTGTTGATCCCCATGTACACCGTGATCTCTAACGGACTCACAAACCCTGATCCAACCGGGATGCTCAGCGTGTTCGGCGCGCAGGTGGTTTCCATTGATTGCGTCAACGGGCTCGGCACTGCCGCGTACAACAATATGAAACCCTGCATCGAGGCGGTGGTTCCGTGGCTCGGCGGCCTCGACGCGTCGCAACCATGGGCGCCGGTGAACCTGGTTGGCATCGGCATCTCCCCACTCGCGCTCGCGAGCGCACTGCTGCAAGTGCTTCAGACACGCATGACCCTTCCATCCGGAAAGCCGGCAAAGGGCGATCCAGCTGCGGCAATGCAGAGCCAGACGCTGGTGATCCTGCCGCTCATCTCAATCCTGTATGGCGGCATCTTGCCGGCGGGACTCTTTATTTACTGGATTGCGTCCACGATCTTCTCGTTGGCGCAGCAGTATTTGATCCTCGGCTACGGCGGTCTCTTCCCACTCTTTGGGTGGACTCCGGCCTTCGCCGTGAACCATGCACCGCGATTCCCCGTGGCGATGCCGGAGAGCGCTCCGGCGGGCGACGTGGTTGAAGGGGCACCACAATCCCG
>CAIZYO010000193.1 GCA_903937225.1 uncultured Chloroflexota bacterium
GATATCTTCCTGAAGAGCCTCCTCCGAACGTACGGAGGCCCGGGATACGGACACATCGTTGAGTTCTTCCTCCCGCGCCTCGCTCGGCACGGAGTATCGATTGAACGGTCACTCGAGCTGATGACGGATAATCCGCGTCGGTTATTTGAAGAGGCGCGTTAAGCGCAGAAGGGGGAGCGATGAAGGTCTTACTGGTAGGCGAATCGTGGGTTTCCGAGGCAACGCACTACAAAGGGTTTGACTCCTTCACCTCGGTCACCTTTCACTCTGGCGCCGACTGGTATAACGCGGCGCTCCGAAGCAAAGGCATTGAGGTTGAGCAGCTTTACGCACACGACGTGCCCGCAAAGTTCCCCTTCACAAAAGAGGGACTCGACGCCTACGACGTGATCGTCCTCTCTGACATTGGAACAAACTCCTTCCTCCTCCCAACCGAGACGTGGCTGCAGGGGAAGTCCATGCCGAATCGACT
This sequence comes from uncultured Chloroflexota bacterium, assembly GCA_903937225.1. Taxonomy (GTDB): domain Bacteria; phylum Chloroflexota; class Limnocylindria; order Limnocylindrales; family Limnocylindraceae; genus Limnocylindrus. Next base: position 473 of record CAIZYO010000193.1, read on the forward strand.
GACGCTACTCGCCGAGTGGGTGAAGGGTGGCGGCGCGCTGATCATGGCTGGCGGATACCTCAGCTTCCAAGGGTTTGAGGCGAAGGCGCGCTTTGCGGGCACCGCCGTTGAAGAGGTGCTCCCTGTGACCTGCTACACGCACGATGATCGCGCGGAGACTCCCGAGGGTGCCGTCCCTGTGATCAACGATGCTGCGCACCCGGTCCTTGCCGGTGTTCCATCTGGCATGCCAGCGCTGCTCGGATACAACCGCGTGCAGTTGAAGTCAGGTGCAACGCTGATCGCTTCGGTGAACGGCGATCCACTGATTGCCACATCTCAGGTCGGCAAGGGTCGATCGCTCGTCTGGACGTCAGACATTGGACCGCACTGGTGCCCTGAGCCGTTCGTGAAGTGGGAGGGCTTCGCCCCGCTTATGGCGAACATGATCACCTGGGTCGCGGGAAAGTGAAGCTGAACGCGCCACGCGTCGCCGCCTACGAGTCTGCAACCCGCGCCTTTCTTGAGCAGGCTGCCGCGCTTGATCCAGCGACACTCGACCTAAAGCACCCGGAAGGGTGGTCGCCACGGCAGGTGATCCATCACGTCGCGGACAGCGAGGCGCAGTCATACGCACGACTGCGACGCCTCGTGGCCGAGCCGCTCGGCTCAATCATTCAGGGGTACGACGAAGGTCTCTGGGCCGCACACCCTGCACTCGGGTACGAACGTGATCCGATTGACACGTCACTTGCGGTGTTCGCTGCGGTGCGTGCCGGCTCACTCGCCGTGTTGCAGCACCTTGAAGACGAAGATCTCGCGCGTTATGGCGAGCATACGGAACGCGGCAGGTATACGATCGCCGACTGGCTTGCGGGTTACTCGAAACATCCACTAGATCACGGCGAACAGATCGCGAAGGCGCTGCGCGGCGAGAAGTAGCGCTGGGCACGCCGCGAGACTCGCGGCGTGTGCGATCAACCGGGGAGGTGGCGCTCCGGATGCCCGATGTATCGCGCGTCTGGGCGAATGATCTTGTCAACGCCCGCCTGCTCGATCACATGTGCTGACCAGCCGGCGATGCGCGCGATCGCGAACGTGGCGGGGAAGAGATCAGGCGCGAGGCCAACACCCTGGAGAACCGCTGCCGCATAGAACTCAACATTTGTCTTCATCGCGCGACCTGGCTTCATCTCCTCAAAGACGCGAAGGATTACCTCTTCTGCGCCAATCGCAAGGTCAAGCCAGTCGGGACGGTTTGGCATCGCCTCCGCCACCTTGCGCAGTGCTGCAGCACGCGGATCGTATGCGCGATACACGCGATGCCCGAAGCCCATGATCAGTTCGCGTCGCGCGAGCTTGCCGCGCGCCCAGTCTTCTGCGCGATCAATGGATCCGATCTCGCCAAGTTGCCCGATCACTTCGGCGGGTGCGCCGCCGTGAAGTGGTCCCTTAAGACCGCCGATCGCTCCGCAGATTGCAGAGGCAATGTCTGAGC
>CAIZYO010000194.1 GCA_903937225.1 uncultured Chloroflexota bacterium
CTTCATCTCTTGCGCATAGACGGCAATCATCTGCTCAGCAACGCTCCGCGCGCGGCGACGAAGCCATGTGGTCAGACGAGCACGAAGGAGCGTCTCGCTGCTCGCAACCTTCTCTGGGACGAGAATCTCGCCTCCCGCCACGCTGATCGCCGTCACCTCTGCCGAGCGAATGCGATGCGCGCGACCGGCGTACGGGATCAGACCTCCAAGGACGAGCTGCCCGTCCGTTCCGAGCGCGGCGCGGCGGTCACGCAGCTCCGCGAGTGAACGCTCCACCCAGGCCGCACGCTCTTCAATGAAGGCCTCAACGTCGCGTCGTGCACGCTCCTCGCCGATACGCGCGGGGACGACTGCCTCGAGGCCACGCTCTGGATCAATGTGCAGAGTCAGCCGTTTCGCGCGTGGGCTTCGGACGAGCGTGTATTGGAATCGAGTCCCTGACTTGTCACTCACGGGCAGCATTGTCGCACGCCAGGCTGCCTCTACCAATCGCAGAAAGGTGTGCGATGCTCTGTCAATGAGTTCCACACCCCTTAGCCGACGTAGCCGTTCCGCGATCTACATTGCGGTCTTCCTGACGTTCATTGATAACTTCGCACTTCTCCCCGTCATTGGGCCACGTGCCCAAGAGCTCGGCGGCACACCATTCTTGGTGGGCATTGCAATTGCGGCGTATTCACTTGCGAACCTCGCCTTCAATCTAATTGGCGGAGCACTCGCAGACCGACTAGGGCGGCGACGCGTTGTGGTGGCGGCCCTGGTCATCAGCCCCGCCGCGATTGCGGTCTACGCGTTCGCTGACTCACTGCCCCTCTTCTTGGCGGCACGCGTCATCCACGGCGCTTCAGGTGGTGTCCTCGCCGCTGCGCTCTTCGCGTTGCTCGGTGACGTTGCTGCGCCAGGCGAGCGCGGCAAGACGCTCGGACGTGCTGGTGCCCTCATTGGTGTTGCAGCGGTGGTTGGACCCGCCGGTGCGGCACTCGTTGCCAACGCTGCAGGGATCAACGCCGTGTTCCTTGGGCTTGCGCTGCTGATTGCTGGCGGCCTTCTCGCCGTCCTTCCGCTCCTTCCGGAGACATTCACGCCCTCCGTTGCTCGCATCCGGACTCCTGGCGCATGGCGACGCATCCTTAGGAACCGCAACCTGCGCGTGGCGCTGCTCGCGATCTTCGGCCTAGAGGCGGCGGTCGGGTCAATTACGGGCTTCATCAAAGATGGCCTCTTTCAGCGTGCGCTTGAGATGGGACGTGACACTGAGGGTGCGCTCCGCTACGCAACCAGTGTGAGCGGCGGGCTCTTCAGCATCTTCGGACTTGTCGCTATCGCGATCATGCTGAGTCGATTCGCAGCGCGCGTCGACAAGCGAGGTCCGTTTGGCATTTCGCTTGTTGGACTCAGCGCAATCCTTGCGGCACTGACCTTGCTCGCGGTTAGCCCAAGGCTCGAAATCGATCTGGTCGCAATGATCCTCTACGGCGTTGGATACGGACTGATCTTCCCTGCAGCAGCGGGTGCTGTTGCCATGGCGACAGAGCCTGGAGAGCGCGGCCGCGCGAGCGGCGCATTCAATCTCTCGTTTGATCTTGGGATCTCGGCGGGGCCCATCCTTGGCGGCACGTTGACCACGCTGATCGTTGGCCTCACCCCCTTCTCGGGTGGGCTCCTACTCGTGGCGCTCGCGCTCCTCCTCCTCCCTGCCGTAGGTCGCGAAGCCTCCTGATACACTCGCCCTCCTCGGGGCTATAGCTCAGTTGGTAGAGCGCTTGCATGGCATGCAAGAGGTCAAGGGTTCGAATC
>CAIZYO010000195.1 GCA_903937225.1 uncultured Chloroflexota bacterium
CCCACAACCACGCGTGTGGCACCCGTCGCGAAGACGATCTGGATTGCTTCCGGAGAGTCCACGCCGCCCGCTACTTGAAGTGGTGTGGCAACGAGACCCGCGACTGCGCCGATCGCCGCAAGGTTTTGTGGCGCGCCGGCCCGTGCACCGTCAAAGTCCACAAGGTGAATCAGCGTTGCGCCGTGATCCACAAAGTGACGTGCGATTCGTGCGGGCTGGTCCGTTGGTGCGCCAACGCCAGTGGACGCACCGGGCCAAAAGACAATTCGAGAGCGACCCTTCTCAAGATCAATAGAGGGGACGATGCGCATCAGAACGCCTCGGCGTGAGTTACGCGGATGCTGCGAGTGCGTCTGCGGATGCGCGAATCACTTTCTGAATCTCTTCGCTGCCAATGCCATAGTGCGTCACGGCACGAACCTGGCCATGCGTGTACGCAATCATCAGCACGCCACGCTTTTCAAGCTCGTCAAGGAACTTTTCGCGACGTGCTGCGCCACCCTCAACCTTGAAGAGGACAAAGTTTGTCACCACGCGGGCGGGATCAAGACGCTCGCCAACCGGCTGCGCGTTGTGACCTGGCGAGATCACTCCCTTCATTTCAGTAAGTGCTTCCGCGAGGATTCGTGCGTTGGTGTGGTCTTCAGCGAGTCGCTGAATCGTACCCTCTGGGCCATCTGAAAGCGCAACAAGTCCCGCCGCGGCAAGGATACCAACCTGGCGCATGCCACCGCCAAGCAGCTTGCGCGCGCGTCGCGCCTTAAAGATGAAGTCTTTCTTCCCAACAACAACGCTGCCGATCGGCGTGGCGAGTCCTTTGCTCAGGCAGAAGGTTGCGCTCTCTGCGTCCTTCACTAAATCTCGTGCGCTGACACCGAGCCCAACAACGGCGTTGAAGAGGCGTGCGCCATCAACATGGATGGGAATCCCCGAAGGCTTGAGTGCTGCGCGCAGCTCCTTCATGTATGCGGGTGTGATCGGTCGGCTGAAGGTGTGCGCGTGGCAGTTCTCCACCACAACCAGGCTTGTGATGGCCGAGTGCGGATCGGAGGCATCTTGGATTGCCTCAACCACGTCGTTGATCGGCATTTCGCCATCCGGATTTTCGCGAACGGTTCGAAGTCCCGCGCCCGCAACAACGGCGTAGTTTGCCGCCTCATCGTTCGGGATGTGCCCTTCGGCCGGGGTGATGATCTCTCCGCCACGCGGGACGTGCGCCATCACGCTCACAAGGTTCCCCATCGTTCCAGAGGCCACAAAGAGGCCCGCCTCCTTGCCGAGCAGATCGGCGGCGCGCTCTTCCAGTTCAGCGACGGTGGGGTCGTCCTCAAAGACGTCGTCGCCCACCTCAGCGCTCGCCATTGCGCGGCGCATCTCAGGGGTAGGGTGGGTCACGGTGTCTGAGCGTAGGTCGATGCGGCCTGAGCCTCCCGCTCGTTTTGCCGCGTCAGCTCCATATCCCATAGTCGGATCCTACCCCCTCTGGTAGGCTTCGCAGTCCTGTCGCGGACCCGTGGTGTAGCGGCCCAACATGCCAGCCTGTCACGCTGGAGATCGCCGGTTCGAATCCGGTCGGGTCCGCCAGGAGACTCTTTCTTCGTCGGCTACGATTCCTCTATGCCACGAGAGATCCCTGTCAGCGACGGCTTCCCTCCAAGCGAGCGCACGCGCGTCCGTCGCCTACCCGAGCGCGGCCTTTACGAACGGAACGAGATCTATCCGGTGGTTGACGCGGCACTCACCTGCACGGTGGCCTACCTCCTCGATGGGCGTCCAATGGCCACCCCAACGGCCCACTGGCGTGACGGGGATCACCTCTACTGGCACGGCTCCGCAGCGAGCCGCTTCCTGAAGCGCGTCGTTGGCACTGAGGTCTGCGTCTCCATTCATCTGACAGATGGAATC
>CAIZYO010000196.1 GCA_903937225.1 uncultured Chloroflexota bacterium
GACCCCGCAATCAGGGCCTTCCTGGAACGGCCCCGCTTCGCCACGCTCTCTACGGTGAACGCGGATGGCGCCCCCTTCTCAGCGGTGGTCTGGTACGCCCTTGAGGGTGACCGCATCCTCTTCAACAGCGCCGATGGTCGACGGTGGCCGGCAAACCTACGTCGCGATCCACGGGTCGCGATCATGATTGAAGAGGGATACAACTACGTCCAGATCATTGGGCGCGTGCACATCATTGATGACCAAGAGGCGGCGCAGGCGCAGATGGCAAAGATCACCGCGCGCTACATCACGAAGCCAGAAATCCTTGCCGAGCGAATCGCCGAATTCAATAAGCAGACGCGCATCGGATTTGAGCTCTCTCCGACCGCGATCCTCACCCACGGCGAACCAGGGGTGAAGCGCACCGTGGGAGGTTCGTAACGTGGGGAGCGGATCAGCAAAGATTGGATACGCCGCAATGCTCGAGCAGTTCGGCCCGCAAGAGGTCGTGGACTACTCCGTTGCCGCTGAACGCGCGGGGATGAGTGGCGTGATGGCTGCGGATCACTTCCAGCCATGGGTTCCAGAACAGGGGAACGCGCCGTTCGTCTGGAACGTCATGACGCTTCTTGCAGAGAAGACGAAGGGCGACGTTGGCCCTGGTGTCACCTGCCCAGGCTGGCGAATGCACCCAGCAACGGTGGCGCAGGCCTCGGCGACACTCGCCGCCATGTACCCAGGTCGACACTGGCTCGGGCTCGGCTCTGGTGAAGCACTCAACGAGCATGTGGTTGGAGGCTATTGGCCCGAGGTCGGCGAACGCATCGCGCGCATGTTTGAGGCGATTGAGATCATCCGCAAGCTCTTCACTGGGAAGGATGTGAAGCACGCTGGCCGCTGGTACCAGCTGGAGAGCACCCGACTCTGGACACTCCCAGCAGAGTTGCCACCGATTTACGTAGCAACGGCGGGTCCGATCACCGCAAAGAAGACCGGTGAACTGTGCGATGGAATCATCACGGTTGGAGCGGCGGACGAGAAGATCCAGACCGTCTTTGATAAGTTCGCCGAGGGAGCGCGCGCCGCAGGGAAGAACCCAGACGCGATGCCGAAGATCCTGCAACTACATCTCTCTTGGGCGCCAACCGACGAAGAGGCGCTTCAGAACGCAATCCGCGAGTGGCCGAATGGCGGGATGAAGTTCCCGAAGCAAGACATCCGCAACCCCGCCGACTTCCAGCAGATGGCGAAGCTCGTGCGTCCAGAGGACTTCACCGGCCGCATGCTGATCTCCAGCGATCTTGCTGCGCACCAGAAAACCATCCAACGCTATCTAGATATGGGCTTCGACAAGATCTATCTGCACAACGTCGGCCGCAATCAGGTCGAGTGGGCCGAAGCCTTCGGCCGTGAGGTGCTCCCCGGCCTCACCGCGTGAGCCCGCGCGTTGCACTCCTCGCTGGTGGGGTTGGTGGCGCAAAGCTTGCTGACGGTCTCTACCGTGCGCTCCCGCAGGGTGAGCTGAGCATCATCGCCAACCCTGGAGATGACTTTGAACTGCATGGCCTCACCATTTGCCCAGATCACGACACGCTCCTCTACACCCTCGCCGGACTCGGCGATCGCGAGCGCGGCTGGGGGCTCGCTGGCGAGACCTGGAACGCACTCGAACAGTTCGGCAAGATTGGGGCGCCTGACTGGTTCAGGCTCGGCGATCGTGACTTGGCGCTCCACATCCACCGCACGGCACTCCTCAAGAGTGGAGGTCGTCTCACAGAAGTGAACCGCGAGTTGCAGCGGCGACTCGGACTCCCTGACGCGCCGATCCTGATGGCGACTGACGACCCGCTCCGAACCAGGGTTCGAACGCCAGAGGGCTGGATGGAGTTTCAGCCATGGTTCGTTGGTGCGCAGGCGAAGCCCGAGGTCCTTGAGGTTGAGTTCGTAGGCGCTCAGCGCGCACGCGTGAGCGCGGAGGTGGCCGAGGCGATTCTTCGCGCCGAACTGATCGTGATCGCACCATCAAACCCACTCATCTCCATCCCACCAATCCTTGCGGTTGACGGAGTACGAGAGGCGATCGCCTCGGCACGTACGCGCGGCGTTCAGGTGATCGGCGTTTCACCGATCGTTGCGGGGAAGGCGATCAAGGGACCAGCCGACCGGATGTTGAGAGCCGCTGGACTCCCCTCCTCTCCAGTTGGTGTGGCGCGCGCACTCCCAGGACTCTTTGACGCGCTCCTTGTAGAGGAGAGCGACCTCACTGACGCACTGCGCGCAGAACTCGCCCCACTCGTCCCGCGAGTCGCTGGTGCCACGACCGTGATGCACGACGGCGATGCGCGGCTTAGCCTTGCGCAACAGCTCTTACGAGCCGCGTTCAACGCCGCATGATCACGGCGGTTCTCCCGTTTCGCAGTGTTGCCGACTCCAAACGGCGCATGGGGAGTGCCCTTAGTGAGCAGGAGCGGATGGAACTCTCCGCGCGTCTCCTCGTTCGCACCCTCGCCGCACTTCGCAACGCACGCAGCATCGGACACACGATTCTTGTCTCGCCAGATCCGTTGGCACGCGAACTTGCGCGAGCGGCCGGCGCTGAGGCTATTGACGATCACGGCGTGCCTCTCAACGAGGCGATCCGACTTGGACTCGACCGCGCCACCACAAGTGGCGCATCAGCGGCGCTGATCGTCCCCGTTGATCTAGCGCACGTCTCGGCGATCGCTATTGATGAGCTGACGGAAGCGTGGCGCGCGAGCGGGACGTCGAGCGCCCTCCTCCCCGCACTCGATGGCGGCACCGCGGCGCTGATCACTCCGCTGCCAACCAGCATGGGCCTCCACTACGGCGAAGGGAGTGCTGCGCTGCACCTCCGCGAGCTCACCGCAGCGACCAGCAGCGTGCATCAGCTCACCTCCCCACTCGCGGCAGATCTCGACACGCCAGAAGACTTGGCCGCAGTCACCGCTCCAGGGGGAGGCCGCGCTGCAGACGATCAGCACGACGGCTTGATCGCACTCCCCATTGACGGACTCGGGGAGATTCAGCCGAACGACAACCTCCCAGAACTCATTGCAGAGGCCGTGCACCGTTTCTTGGACGAGCGCGCCGTTGGCCCACTACGACCTGATGATGTGATCAGCGTTACGCAGAAGATCGTCTCAAAGGCGGAGGGGGCGATCGTCGATCTCACCACCATCACTCCGCGATCAGAGGCGGTTGCGTACGCGGAGCGGTGGAAGCGCGACGCGCGGCAGGTGGAGGTGGTGCTCCAGGAAGCGGTGCGCGTCGTGCGCATGGATCGCGGTGTGATCATCACTGAAACTGCGCACGGCTTTGTCTTGGCGAACTCGGGGGTCGATGCGAGCAACGTTGGCCCACGCAGCGGCGAGATCGTCACCCTCCTCCCTCGCGACCCCGACGTCTCTGCAGCGCGGATCCGCGCCGCAATCGCCGCGCGAACTGGCGTTGCACCAGGGGTGATCATCACCGACTCCTTCGGGCGACCATGGAGGCTCGGTATCACCGATGTTGCGATCGGTCTCGCGGGGATCGCTGCGCTGGAAGACCTGCGGGGGCAGCCCGACGCGGATGGTCGTGTCATGGCGGCCACCGTCCGAGCAGTCGCCGATCAGATCGCCGCGGCAGCGGAGCTTGCGCTCGGGAAGAGCGCGAAACGTCCACTCGCCTTCATTCGCGGCGCCAAGCCAGCCCCTACGGAGTCAGGGAGCGTCCGTGAGAGCCTGATGCCTCCGGACTGGGATCTCTTCCGCTGACCACCCTGCTCACTAATCGCCCCGCTGCGCATGCGCCTACAATGAGCAGATGACAGAGAAGGGCTTCACGATTGACTTTGGCGGCGGCGAGCCGGCGAGCACCCCCGCCACAAGCCCTGCGACACCCGCCCCCTCAAGCGCGGCTCCAGCCCACAGCAAACTCCTAATCCTCGGCTCCGGCCCCGCGGGCCTCACCGCCGCAATCTATGCGGCACGCGCGCAGTTGGAGCCGACCCTGCTCGCCGGATATGCGCCGGGCGGCCAGCTGATGCTCACCAGCGAGGTGGAGAACTTTCCCGGCTTCCCAGACGGGATTGATGGACCAGACCTGATGGCGAAGATGCGCGCACAGGCGGAGCGATTCGGCACCGCAGTTGTCGACCAAGATGTTGACCGCGTCGATCTCTCCAAGCAGCCGTTCCGAGTTTGGAGCGCAGGGCGTGAGTTCACCGCGGATGCCGTGATTGTTGCCACTGGCGCATCCGCAATCTGGCTCGGGCTAGAGTCCGAAACACGCCTTCGCGGACGCGGTGTGAGCTCGTGTGCAACCTGTGACGGCTTCTTCTTCAAGGGCGAAGAGGTGGCAGTCGTTGGTGGTGGCGACACCGCACTTGAAGAGGCGCTCTTCCTGACGCGCTTTGCCACTAAGGTGCACCTCCTCGTCCGTCGTGACTCCTTCCGCGCCAGCAAGATCATGGTTGCACGCGCCCAAGCACACGAGAAGATCCAGATTCACCTCAACCGCGAAGTGGTCGAGGTGCTTGGCGAAAAGAAGACAGAAGCGCTGGTCCTGAAGGACACAGTGAGTGGTGCCACCGAGCAACTCGCCGTCGGTGGTCTCTTTGTTGCAATAGGGCATAAGCCGAACACTGAACTCCTTGGCGGCGCGCTCCCTGTTGACGCGGCCGGCTACCTACAGGTGAAGGAGCACTCTTCGGCGTCTGCAATTGACGGCGTCTTTATTGCGGGGGATGTTCACGATCATCGGTATCGCCAGGCGGTCACTGCCGCCGGTGACGGCTGTCGCGCGGCGCTTGATGCCGAGCGCTGGCTCGCTGCACGCGAGGCGTAGCTACTCTTCGCCCACCCCTACCAGGAGCGCCGCCGCGGTGCTGAGTGGCATCACAAGCAACACACCAGTTGTCCCCACGAGTGATCGGACGATCTCAACGGCGACAGACTCGCTGCTAATTCGTGTGAGTAGATCACCTGGCGCGATCAGCGTGGAGACGACGAGCGGAAGCGCTGCGGCAAAGTACGCCAGCGGGAGCGTATTGATCACCGCCGCAATATGTGCGCGACCAATACTGAGTGCGCGCGTTGCGATCACCAGATCTGACTCTCGACGCGCCCCCTGTCGCAACTCATCAACGGCGGCGACCTGCGTGGCCGCAACATCATCAATGATCCCCATCGTCCCAATGAGCGCAGCGGCGAGGCCAATGCCTCGCAGGTCCACGTTGGCTCCGAGGAGCGGGAGAAGATTCAGGAGATCTGCGTCACCCGCGAACGGAGTGAACGCGAGGAGTTGATCAAAGAGAAGTGAGAGGAGGCCAACGACGATCAAACTCGCTGAGATGCCAAGGATCGCCGCGGTAGTTCGACGCGAGAAGCCTTCACTGATGAGCGTCGTGAGGGTGCCAACAGCAAGCGCGGTTCCACCCGCAACAAGAACGGGCGACGCTCCCGAAAGAATTGCAGGGAGCCCGAAGCGAACGATGAGGATGGTTGCAGCAAGCAGCGCGATCAGGGCACGCGCCCCACGCGAACCTGCGACGACGATCACCAGCGCACCAAAGGCGACACCAAGCAGCACCAGTGCGCCTCCGCGTGAACGATCTGCGACGGCGTACGTCACGCCCCCCGCCTCATCTGGCAGCTCAACGAGGAGAACTTCGTCACCCGCGCGAAAGGGGATGGAGCCAGCGATCGCCTCTCCCTGTTCGACCTCTGCACTGGTCTGCTCACCAGCTGCGGCGCCGTCCAGGATCTGGACCTCAACGCTCCCAGAGACCCCGCCAACGGAGTCAGTCGGTGTGGTGAGCAGCGTGGCACGCACCAGCGTGGACGCCCCTGGGTTCGTGGGGAGGGACCACGGGCTCGGCAGCAGCGCCAGGAGCGCGAGAAGCACGCTTGCGGCTAGAAGCGGCGCGCTCCTCCGCAGCAGGCTGCGAGGCGAGTTGGAGGTTGATCGTGGATTTGCCATCCCCTCTATGGTAGCCGCCTCGTACGGGACGTTTACGAAGCACCCGTAGACTCAGGGCATGCAGAGCGAACCGAGCCCAAGCGCCATTCGAATCATCCGCGAAGGGCAGCGGGTAGAACTGGACTGGGCGGATGGCCACCAGAGTCAATTCGACGCGGTGGCACTCCGTTGGCTCTGCCCGTGCGCGTACTGCCGCGGTGAGGCTGGACTCCCTGGCTGGCTCGATGCCAATCCGTCACTCACGGAGCAGCAGACCACCTTCACCGGCGGTGAGCTCGTTGGAAGCTACGCGCTCTGTCTCTTCTGGGCCGACGGGCACCGAACTGGCTACTACACGTGGTCACTGCTGCGTACCAATTGCGCGTGTGCAGCCTGTATCAGCGCTCCGCATGGCTGAGACGCACGAGCTCAATCGCCGCCTCGTCGTCAGTCGCGAGCTCTCCGCCCTCGCCTTCAACGCCCGCGTGCTTCATGAGGCACGTGACTCGCGCACCCCGCTCTTGGATCGCTTCAAGTTCCTCGGCATCGTCTCCTCAAACATTGACGAGTTCTTTGGAGTCCGGGTCTCCGGTATTCGCGAACAGATTGACGCTGGCGTGCAGGCCGCCAGCGCAGACGGCCGCTCCCCTACCGAACAGATGCGCGCGATTCGTGAGGCCGCAGCACTCCTAATGCTGGCGGCTCAAGGCGCATGGCGCGAACTAACGACCGAGCTTTCAAACGCTGGTCTCTCCTTGGTTGAGTGGGAAGAGATTGATCGTGCAACGCAAGAGAAACTCACAGCGCGCTTCAAGCAAGAGATCTTCCCAGTGCTCACACCACTCGCTATTGACCCTGGACACCCCTTCCCTTATGTCAGTAGCCTCAGCCTCTCGCTCGCCGTGCAGTTGCACGATCCGGAGCGAGGCGAACGCTTCTTCGCGCGCGTCAAAGTGCCCCAAATCCTGGGGAGGCTGGTGCAGATTGGTGACGGTCGCGCCATCCTCTTGGAGGACCTGATCCGTGCGCACATCGAACAGCTCTTTGTTGGGCATGAAATTGCTGGCGCATATGCCTTCCGCATCACACGAGACGCAGACATCGAGGTTGAGGAGGGCGAGGCGGATGACCTCCTTGCGGCGATTGAGGAGGAGTTGCGACAGCGCCGCTTCGGCAAGATCGTGCGCGTGGAGATTGAGGCTGCGGCTCCTGCAGAGGTTCGCCAACTACTTCTTGCAGGATTCGAACTCCAGCCAGATGCACTCTCCGATGTTGACGGTGTGCTGGACCTCACTGTGAGCGGAGAGATCGCAGCGCTTCAGATACCGGACCTCCATAGTCCCGCCTGGCATCCCGTCACCCCGCTGAGAATCGCCGAGGCGACGCGTGCGGCAGATGGCGGCACTGACATCTTCCACGTCATTCAGCAGGGTGATCTACTGATGCACTACCCATACGAGAGCTTTGACGCGAGTGCCGAGCGACTCTTCCAACAGGCGGCGGTCGACCCTGATGTCCTCTCCATCCGCTCCACGCTCTACAGGACGGGTGCTGTTTCAAGCATCCCCGGCCACCTGATCCAAGCGGCACGCGCAGGGAAAGAGGTGGTCGTGCTGGTGGAGTTGAAGGCGCGCTTTGATGAGGCGGCAAACATC
>CAIZYO010000197.1 GCA_903937225.1 uncultured Chloroflexota bacterium
ACTTCAACTCCAAGGATCACGAAGCGCAGCTCGACTATCTGCGCCGCACGCCACAGGTGCGCGACGTACTGATCAGTGGCGGCGACGGTCTGACGCTTGCGCCAAAACTCTTTGAGAAGATCCTGCGCGGCCTGCGTGACATTCCACACATTGAGATCATTCGCATCGGTTCGCGCGTTCCTGTCTTCATGCCACAGCGCATCGATGACGAACTCTGCGAGATGCTCGCCAAGTACCACCCACTCTGGATGAACCTGCACTTCAATCACGCGCAGGAGATCACGCCAGAAGTTTCACGCGCCGTTGATAAGTTGACGCGCGCGGGAATTCCGGTTGGCAATCAGTCCGTGCTTCTTGCGGGCGTCAACGACTGCGTGCACATCATGCGCAAGCTCGTGCACAAGCTGGTGGAGAATCGCATCCGCCCGTACTACATCTATCAGTGCGACCTAGTAGAAGGTTCCGGTCACTTCCGCACCCCAGTAGGGAAGGGCTTGGAGATTATTGAAGGTCTGCGCGGACACACGTCCGGATACGCCGTGCCAACGTACGTGATCGACTCACCAGGCGGCGGCGGCAAGATCCCAGTAATGCCGAACTACCTGATCTCGTACAGCGATCACAAGGTGGTGCTGCGCAACTACGAGGGCTACATCAGCACGTACGAAGAGCCAGAGCACTACACACGACACGACGCAGCGAAGTGCGTTGACTGTCGCGCCGCACGTCCGGAGCCCGGACAAGAGGGCGTCTACGGACTCCTCGCCGGCCATCAGATGTGGATCGAGCCGAAGGGCCACGCCGAGATTCACTCGCGCGGCAACACGGAAGCGCATCGACTTCAGGATCCATCCAAGTGGCAGCCGCTCGGCATCGGTGGCGCCATTGAAGGAAGCGCAGGCGCGCCACTGAAGGTGCTACAGGCGAGCGCCGCGGCACAAGATCTCCCATCCGGCACCGAGGAGCGCCCAAAGGAGGGCGAACCAACCGCCGCAGCACACGGGGAGCTGCTCTAACTCCTCTCGCGTCTGGGATACTCAGCGCATGAGTGAGACTCCGCACCTCCCGCAGCCACCCGTAATCGCCGAGGCGCGATCGCCATTTACCGCCGTGCGTGTTGCGTCACTGCTCCTCGCGCGCCCGCGCGGCTTTGGTGAGCGCGTGGCGGCGGTTGCGGATGCGCTGAACGCCGCGCACACCGACTGGCTCTTTGAGACGCGCGTGGTCGCCGATGAACTGTTGCAGCTGCAGTCGAACTGGTTCTCCGACTTCCGCACCACCACCGGCTTCGCGCTGAACGACTCGCCGAACGGCACGCTGCTGCACCTTGAGGATTCGTCGCGCATGAGCGGCTGGCTGCAGCGCCAGGTGGAGAAGGCCGAAGAGGCCTGTCGCGCCGAGCTCGATCAGTTCGCACGCACCGACCGCGTTGCGGGCGATCGCTGACCGTTGAGTTGACCGCCTGATCGTATGAAGCGTGAAGATCTTGTCTCGCAGACACGTCGCCTCATTGAAGAGGGCGATCGCATTGACCGCTCGCCGTCACGCGCCGCGCTGAACACCTGGCTCGCCGCGAGCGACGCACTCCTCTCGGAGGCGTGGGGCTCCATGGATCGCTATCACTTGGCCTGGCTTGAGGTAGGGCGTATTGCACAACCGCTGCGTGGCCGCGAGATCAGCACGGACGAAGAGGCGCAGGAAATTCGCAGCGTGGTCAGCGCCAAGGGGGCCGTGATGCGCGCTTCCCTTGAGGCAGTGGAGCGACTGGGGATGCCCTTCCTCGGCGAGACACGCCCACGCGCCAAAGACGAAAAGACCGGCCTCCCCGATCACTTGCACGAAGCGCCACACGGACTTGTAGGCGGCGCGAGTGCGCTGCAGTCCGCCATTGATGCCGCGCGCAAAGAGGCGGCGGCGCACGAAGATCACGCGCTCAACCGGAAGAGCACCCCACAGAAGAGCGACCGCACGGATCTCTGGTAGATCTCCGTCCGCGTCGTTCCCGTCGGTGCGCTCAGGACGTTGCGGAGCTACTCGCTTTCGCAGGCCTCAGGGTTGAGGAAGTCGGAGATGAAGCCCCAGTTATCGAACGCCCCGGTCCTTCCAACATGCGTTGGCAGTGCGCAGTCCCACTGCGCTGCATAGCTGTCGCGAACATCTCCCGCGTCGAACCTCGCACCGTTGTGGAAGACCACGTTCTTCCGCAGTTCGCATGTCCACACGGTTAGACCTTCGGAGGGGACGCATGTCTCCGCCAGGCTTGGGACGGACGCTGAGCCACCAGATTCAACTTTGTAGAGCGTTTCAAAGATGTTGTAGCAGTACCGAAGCGTGTTCGGTGTCACCTCATCCGCGCAATAGAGGCTCGGTGGCTCTTCGATCGTCACAAACGTTGCAGAGTTCTTCCCTGGGACTGCAACACGTGCGAAGTCTTCAAAGCCGAGCGGTGAGGCCTTCGCCCCAGTTACCGCAGCAGACCATGCCAGCGCGCTTGACCCGTGACCAAGTGGAGTAAAGAGTGCGGCTTCGCGCATTGCCTCATTTACCTCTGTAAACAGTGCAGCTCGTTTCGGTGAATTCTCCGTAATCGCAGCCTGTTCAAGCGGGGCAGCGATCGCATCTACGCGTCCTCCGAATCGTTCTGGGCTAGTGACGAAGTAGCGATAGTAGTAGTTGACCGGGTCAAGGAAGTCAGCGATCCAACCACTCACAAAGAACCCATCAAGCTCGCCAGCGTTCGCGAGTGCAGAGAACGTTGTTGACTCCAGCTCCGTCAGCACGACGGTGATCCCGACCTCAGCGAGCTGTGCCTGAATATCGGTTGCAATGCCGAGCGGATCTGGTGTGTTGAGGGAGGCGGTACTGCGGTAGTGGAGCGGGACAGTCAGCCCGTCCGGATAGCCCGCCTCCGCGAGAAGTGCTCGCGCCTTCGGTCGATCGACCTCATACCAGTCGCTCCCCTCACACCCATAGCGGATCACACATGGAACGAAGTGCGTGGCTGGGACAGAGCCAGCCGGATAGAAGTTCTCTACCAGCCGCTGCGAGCTGATGCTCATTGCAACCGCTTGGCGCACGCGCACGTCATCAAACGGTGCGATGGTTCCGTTGACCCCAAGGTAGTTGATCGCAATCGGATCGCGCGTCAGAACGAGGTAGTTGGGATCTTCACTGAAGCCTGGAATGTCGCCGGCAACGACGTTGTCGATGCCGTCCACGGTGCCAGCTCGGAGCAAGACCGATCGCGCAGCAGCGTCGCCTTGCCACTGGAAGATGATCTGGTCAGAGACCGCCTTCGTGCCCCAGTACCCGTCAAACGCACGCATCGTGAGGGTCTGAAGCTCGGACGACCAGGCATCCAGCGCAAGCGGTCCGGTTCCGTTCGGGCTGCGCAGAATTGAGCCGTCTGCGGTAGCGGCGCTCAGGTATCCACTGTCATTCACCCCAAAGGAGACAACGGCAAGCTTCTCAAGGAAGGTAGGGTCGGGCGCGCACAATCGGAAGATGACTTTGTGCTCTTCTGGCGCCTCAATGCGCTCAAGACCGATCTTTGGGTTGCCCGCCTCATCAACGGCGCATTCAGCCGAGGCCTCCACAGGGAACGAGCCCGCTGCAAAGGGAACCTCGCTCGCCGCCCCCCCTTGCTGCTGGGTGCAGCCGGCCACAAAGAGTGCGCCTGCCAGAAGTGTCGCAAGCAACTGAGTACTGGTCCGATTCATATGACTACCTCAAGCAACGCTGTTGTTTCGCTGCGACCACAGAGATCACAACCCAATCCCACACGGAAATTGTCAATCAGGAGGTTATCAGGAGGAAGGGAAATCGTCGCGTTGCGGAAGCCGCAACTCCCCCCATTCGCTCCACCCGATGCTACCCTTAACCGCATGAGCCACCCACTGCACGGCGCACGACCACTGGACACGCGCGCAGGCTTCCCTGAGGCCGCCGCGCAGATCAGCGCACGTTGGAGCGAAGTGGCGGACCGCGGCATCATCGCCGCCGTTGAGCACAACCCAGAGTTGCGCGATCGCGTGGGCGAGCTCGGCCTCCGGCACCTGCTGCGCGATGCCGAAGTGGTGTTGCAGAAGCTCTGCGAAAGCGTTGGCGCAGGGAGCGTTGGTCCACTGAAGAACTTCACTGAGCACGCCACTGCAACGTGGCGCCGCCGCCGCATCTCCATGGATGACGTCACCGATCTTTATGAAGGGCTGCGCGTTGCTGTGGCGGCAACGATCACTGGTGAGGCGGCAGCGTTTGCCGACCAGGCGCTGAACGAGGGGATTGCGGTGCTGAAGTGGCACCGTCGACTCGGCGGTGACACACGAAAACGCAACCGCATCCTCAAGGCCATCTACAAGGGGGCGTGAGATGACGATCAAGTGGGTGAAGAGCGATCCTCTGGTGATGAACGGCGAACCGTTCGTCTACGGCACCCGACTCACCGTGCGCCGGCTTCTTGAGCTTCGCGCGAGCGGCTATGACGTGCAGCGCCTGATGGGAGAGATGCCCGAACTGCGCGTGGTAGGGATCGCCCGTGCGTATGAGTTCGCCAAGGAGAATCGCGAGCACTACGCAGACTTCTTTGAGGCGAGCGGCGAGTTGAAGGGCCCAGGGCTCACACCTGCCGAAGCGGCACTCGTCTAAGGTTGTCCCATGACTGAAGAGACGCTCGCAGTACCTACCGCCTTTGACGCGCAGAAGCGCGCCACCGAACTTGCGATCCTGGATGCGCTGCGCTCTGTTGTTGACCCAGAGATTGGGATGAACGTTGTGGAGCTTGCGCTCATTCGCCAGGTCCTTGTTGGTGAAACCGAATCTGAAGTGAAGATGATCCTCACCACGCCC
>CAIZYO010000198.1 GCA_903937225.1 uncultured Chloroflexota bacterium
ATCTCGCGGACGGTCGCCTCGGTCAGGCCCGCCTTCGTCTCACGCAGGTAGGTGATGTCATCGTGGAAGGCGTACTGCTCCCGCTCGTCTTGGACGTTCGGCTTGACGACTGTCATGACGCCTCCTTCGGACTCACCGCGGACCCGTGCCCAGGACTAGCCTGCGCGCTGGAATCCTGATCAATCCTATCAGGATTGAACTGCGACCGAACCCTTTCGTGAGAGCGCCGACTTCAACCCGTCCACCAGGCTGTAGACCACTGGGACGACGAGCAGTGTCAGCAGCGTCGAGGAGAGGAGGCCGCCGATGACGACGGTTCCGAGCTCAGCGGCGATGATCGAACCCTCGCTCGGCCCCGCTGCAAGCGGGGTGAGGGCGAGGATCGTTGCAACCGCCGTCATGAGGATCGGGCGAACGCGCGTCGCGCCAGCACGGAGGAGCGCCTCCTTAGTGGGCACCCCTTCATGTCGCAGTTGCTCCACACGATCAAGCAACACAATGGCATTAGTGACCACGATGCCGATCAGCATCAGGAATCCGATCAGCGCGGAGATGCCGATCGGTCGATTGGTGATCAGGAGCGCCGGGAAGGCGCCGATCACCGCAAGCGGCAGGCTGAACATGATCACCAACGGATCAACGAGTGAGTTGAAGACGAGCACCATCGTCAAATAGACGAGCAGGATCGCCACCGCCATGGCGGTGAAGAGGCCGCTGAAGGACTCGTTCTGCTGTTCGGTGACGCCGGCGAGCCGCACGCTGACGCGATCAAGTGATCCGTCGGCCTGGAGCTCCTCTACGGCACTCTTCACTTCGCTGTTCACGGCACCCGTATCCGCAACGGCGATCTCACCCGAGACGTTCGCCGCGAGCGACTGGTCGATGCGCGTGATGCTGGATGTTACGGAGATCTCTTCCACCGTGGCGATCGCGGCGAGCGGCACCTTCGTGACGCTCCCTACCTGATACGCGCGTAGCGCATCAAGGTTCGTCATCAGCGAACTGTCGATCTTCATGGAGAGACTGACCTTTTCGCCGTCTACTGAGATCTGGCCGAGTGGTGCGCCCACTAGGAGGTTGCGCAGCTCCCCCGCCACTTGCGCAGCGGAGAGTCCCGCGCCCGCGGCGCGCGACGGATCAACGGTGATCTCAACCTGGCGGCCCGCCTTGACGAGGTCGCTCTTTACGTTTGCAAGGTTGCTGTTCTCGGCAAGCGTGTCCACGAGGAGGTCAGATGCGGCTTCAACGTCCGCAGCACGCTCGCCCGTGATGATGATGGAGATCGCGTTCGATCCCGCCGCAAACCCGACCTCTTCCACGGTGACGGTCCAGCCGTCCGTGCCGACAGGTGCCAAGGTGTCATTGAGTCGATCCTTCGCAACCGCAAGATCCGTTGACGACTCAAGGATCACGGTCATGCGCGCCGCGTTCGGCGCACGGCCGGTGATGGCGGCGGTGAGCGTCTGGCTCCCCGTTGCGCTTTCGCCTGGAATGGATGTGGTCACAAGCTCAACCTCGGCATCACGATTAAGGAGCGTGTACGCCTGGCGGCTCCGGTCGAGGACGCG
>CAIZYO010000199.1 GCA_903937225.1 uncultured Chloroflexota bacterium
CTCCCAGAGCGGTGAGATGCCGTTCCGGCCGAACTGATCGGCGTAGATCTTCTGTGCATCGGCTGGGTTGTTGCGGATCACAACATTGCCGATCCCAACGGTGCGTTCGATCTCGTCTGGGTTGCGGCCGACGGCGGCGCAGTGCTTCAGGAGGACCTCCTCCTTATGCGCAACCTCTTCGGGTGTTCCGCCAACGTTGTTGCCGTCGCCGTACTTGGCAACAAGTTTCAGCGTGACCTGCTCGCCGCCACCGCCGATGAAGATCGGCAGGTGCTTCTGGACTGGTGCTGGAAGGTTGCGTACTGTTTGTGACTTGTAGCGAGGGCCGGTGGCAGTTGGTTCAGTGCCGTCGAGCATGCCGCGCATGATCGGGAGCGCTTCGCCGAGCCAGCGGAGTCGCTCGGGGAAACCCTCGCCGAAGTTCAGGCCGAAGTGCTGGTGCTCCTCTTCAAACCAGGCGGCACCAATGCCGAGGATGGCGCGACCGCCGGAGATGTGGTCGAGAGTGGTGGCGAGCTTGGCGGTGAGCGCCGGCTCGCGGAAGGTGTTCGCGCCAACCATCAGGCCGATGCGCACGTTCTTGGTGGCTTCGGCCCATGCGACGAGGGTGGACCAGCCTTCAAAGATTGGCCCGTTCGGGTTGCCGATGATTGGGTAGACGTGATCCCAGGTCCAGAGGTTGTCGTAGCCGACGCGATCTGCCGTGACGGCCATGGAGCGCATGGATGCCCAATCGGTGAACTGTGGCCAGATGAGTGCGCCGATTTTGACCTTCTCGTTCACGATGAACCTCCCGCTCTTCTCCTGCCTATCCAACGATGTTGATGAGGCGGCCACCAGCGTGGATGACCTTTTTCACCGGGCGACCCTCAAGTGCGAGTTTCACCTTATCTGATGCGAGTGCGAGCGCCTCGATCTCTGCCTCTGTTGCGGTGGCGGAGATGGTGAGTTTGTCGCGAAGCTTCCCGTTGACCTGGATTGGGAGCTCACGCGTGCTCGCAGTAAGGAGTGATGGATCAACAACGGGCCAACTGCGCTGGTGAATGGAGCGCCACGCCGGATCGCTCACGGCAGTGCCTCGCTCCGCCTGGAGGCGGCTGTGCATCTCTTCGGCAAGGTGTGGGGCCATTGGAGCGAGTGCAGACAAGAGGTAGTCGAGGGCTTCGCTCCATGCTGCCCCGCCAGCAACAGGGCTGCCGCGATATGGGAAGAGGGCGTTGGCAAACTCCATCAACTTCGCAACAGCGGTGTTGAAGCGGAAGGCTTCGATGTCTGCCTCGACGCCAGCGATCGCCTTGTGCGCCGCGCGGCGGATGCTGAGCTCTGCGGCGGCCTGGTCCTCACCGTTCGGCAGCGTGCCCGCGTTCGGATCACCAGGCTCCTTCCCGTGCGGGTCGAGCGCAAGTGTCCAGACGCGTCCGAGGAAGCGCACGATGCCGCTGATGCCGCTCCCAGACCACGGACCACCCTGATCCCACGGTCCCATGAACATCAGGAAGAGGCGAACCGCGTCTGCGCCGTGTTTCGCAACGAGCGCGTCGGGATCTTCCACATTGCCGCGCGACTTGCTCATTCGCTCGCCGTCGCTGCCGAGGATCTGTCCCTGATTGAAGAGGCGCGTGAACGGCTCGGATTCGCTGATCAGCCCAAGGTCGCGCAGTGCCTTGGTGAAGAAGCGCGAGTAGAGGAGATGCATCACGGCGTGCTCTGCACCGCCGGTGTACTGATCCACAGGACACCATGCGTCAACGAGGCTCTTATCAACGGGACCGCCGGTGAATTGTGGTGAGAGGTAGCGGTACCAGTACCAGGATGAGTCAACGAAGGTGTCCATGGTGTCTGTCTCTCGCTGGCCTGGCCCACCGCACTTCGGGCACGGCACATTCAGCCACGCCGTTGCGCTCTTCAGTGGCGACTCGCCGGTCTGCTTGAAGTCCACGTCGTCAGGAAGCGTGACGGGGAGCTGATCTGCAGGCACGCCCACAGGGCCACACTTCTCGCAGTGAATGATCGGGATTGGTGTCCCCCAGTAGCGTTGGCGGCTGATCAGCCAGTCGCGCAGCCGATATGTTGTGGTTTGTTCGCCTGCCCCAAGCCGAACTACCTCGGCGAGCGCGGTCTTGAACGATTCAGGCCACGCCTGGCCGCTCCACGGCCCACTGTTCACCGAAACCGCATCTGACTTCTCTAGATATGGAAGTGGCAGGGCTGATGGATCTGCAGCGAGTGCCTTTGGTGCGACGACGACGCGAATCGGAAGATTGTGCTGTGTTGCAAACTCAAAGTCACGCTCGTCATGTGCGGGGCAAGCCATGATTGCGCCCGTGCCGTAGCCCGCCAGAACGTAGTCCGCGATCCAGATCGGAATCTCCTCGCCGTTCACCGGATTCACCGCGAATGCCCCAGTGGCAACGCCACTCTTCTCCTTTGACGTGGAGAGTCGATCAATCTCTGACTTACGCTTTGTCGCCTCAATATACGTATCTACGGCGGCGCGCTGCGTGGGCGATGTGATCTTCTGGATCAGCTCGTGCTCTGGCGCGAGCACCATGAAGGTTGCGCCGTACAACGTGTCCGTGCGGGTTGTGAAGATGCGCAGCTTCTCGCCACCAGCATGATGCGCCGCCTTCGCCACCGTGAAGTCCACTTCGGCACCTTCGGACCTACCGATCCAATTCGTCTGCATCGTGCGGATCGGCTCCGGCCAGTTGAGTCCTTCAAACGAGAGGAGCTCGTCGGCGTAATCGGTGATCTTGAAGAACCACTGCGTCAGGTCGCGCTTCGTGACTTGGGTGGAGCAGCGCCAGCAGACGCGATCAACGCCTTCCACCTGTTCGCGCGCCAGCGTCACCTGACACGAAGGGCACCAGTCCACTGGTGCCTGCTTGCGGTAGGCGACACCCTTCTCGTAGAACTTCAGGAAGATCCACTGGTTCCAGCCGAAGTAGGAGGGGTCACAGGTGACAACCTCTTTCGACCAATCGAACGAGGCGCCCATGCTGCGAAGCTGGCGGCGCATGTTCTCCATGTTCGCCACCGTCCACTCACGCGGATGAATCTTGCGCTTGATGGCGGCGTTCTCCGCTGGCAGGCCGAAGGCGTCGAAGCCAACGGGGTAGAAGACGTTGAAGCCCTTCATCCGCTTGTAGCGGGCCAGCGCGTCGGTTGGGGTCTTCACATACCAGTGACCAATGTGCAGGTCTCCGGATGGGTATGGCCACATCGTGAGCAGGTAGTAGCGTGGCGCGGAGGTGTCGGTGAGATCTGTGGTGTGGAGACCGAGCGACTCCCAGTGCGCCTGCCAGCGCGGCTCAATCTCGCGAGGATCGTATCGCTCCAAACGATCGTCTAGATCAGCCACAGATTGGGGCTCCTCTCCTTTTCAAGCGTACCCGCCCGCGAGTCTCCGCTGCGAGGTGCTTGGTGGAGCTAAAGGGATTCGAACCCTTGACCTCTTGCATGCCATGCAAGCGCTCTACCAACTGAGCTATAGCCCCGAGGGGGGCGAGTGTATCAGGAGCGTTCACGCCCCACGATCGGGAGAAGGAGGAGCGCGCCCGCCACGAGGAGGAGGCCACCAGAGAAGGGGGTCAGCCCAACGATCAGTGTGGTCAACGTGCCGCCAAGGATGGGACCCGCTGAGATCCCTAGATCAAACGAGAGATTGAATGCGCCGCTCGCGCGTCCGCGCTCTCCAGGCTCTGTTGCCATGGCAACCGCACCCGCTGCTGCAGGGAAGATCAGTCCGTATCCAACGCCGTAGAGGATCATTGCGACCAGATCAATCTCGAGCCGTGGGCTAATCGCGAGCAGGATTAGCGCCACAAGGATTGCGCCGAGTCCAACGAGCGAAATACCAAACGGGCCTCGCTTGTCGACACGCGCTGCGAATCGACTCAGCATGATGGCGATAGCGACAAGACCGAAAATGCTAAAGAGTCCGCCGCTGACACTGGTTGCGTAGCGGAGCGCACCCTCAGTGTCGCGCCCCATCTCAAGCGCACGCTGAAAGAGGCCATCCTTAATGAAGCCAGTGATTGACCCGACCGCCGCCTCTAGACCGAAGATTGCGACGAGTGCCACGCGCATGGTGCGGTTCCCAAGGATGCGCCGCCATGCTCCCGGAGTCCGGATGCGGGCAACGGAGGGCGTGAACGTTTCTGGAAGGAGCGGCAGGACGGCGAGAAGGCCGCCAGCAATCAGCAGCGCGAGGCCAAGGAACACGGCATTGATCCCTGCAGCGTTGGCAACGAGTGCCGAACCAGCGGGTCCAACCACTGCTGCAACGCCAATGAGGGCACCAGCACGTCCGAGCGTCTTGCCGCGCTCGCCAGGGGCCGCCACGTCTCCGAGAAGAGCAAAGAGCGCCGCGGCCAGCACACCGCCGGATGCACCGTGCACCACTCGCGCCGTCAGGAAGAGCGGGAGCGAATCGGCGAGCGCGTAGACCGCGATCGCAAGTGGGCTGATGACCAGCGCCGCCACCACAACGCGTCGCCGTCCTAGCCGATCCGCGAGAGCTCCGCCGATCAGATTGAAGGCGAGGTTCGCAAGTGAGTACGCCGCAATCGCAATGCCCACCAAGAACGGTGTGCCGCCGAGCTCTTGAGCGCGTGGCCCAATGACGGGGAGAAGTGCGAAGTTATCAATGAACGTCAGGAAGACCGCAATATAGATCGCGGAACGGCTGCGTCGGCTAAGGGGTGTGGAACTCATCCTCAGAGCATTGCACACCTTTCTGCGATAGGTAGAGGCAGCCTGGCGTGCGACAATGATGGGCGTGAGTGACAAATCAGGGACGCAATTCCCGTACACGCTCGTCCGTAGCCCACGCGCAAAACGGCTGACGTTACACATTGATCCGGAGCGTGGTCTCGAGGCAGTCGTTCCTGCACGTATCGGTGAGGAGCGTGCGCGACGCGATGTTGAGGCCTTCATTCAAGAGCGCGCGGCCTGGGTGGAGCGTTCACTCGCGGAGTTGCGCGATCGACGCACCGCGCTTGGGACGGACGGGCAGCTCGCCCTTGGAGGGTTGATTCCGTACGCTGGTCGCGCACATCGCATTCGCTCGGCTGAGGTGTCGGCGATCAGCGTGGCGGGAGGCGAGATTCTCGTCCCTGAAAAGGTAGCGAACAGCGAGACGCTCCTGCGTGCTCGTCTAACCACTTGGCTGCGTCGGCGCGCGCGCAGCGTTGCCGAGCAGATGATTGCGGTCTATGCGCCAGAGATGAGGGTGCACCCGACCCGACTGCGCATCGGAGACCAGAGTTCGCGTTGGGGGAGCGCTTCATCTGACGGGACGATCTCCCTCTCCTGGCGACTCGTGATGGCGCCCCCCTCCTGTTTTGAGGCGGTGATCGTTCACGAACTTGCGCACTTGCGCGCGCGAGGACATGGTGTTCGCTTCCGCCAGATTGTGGAGCGGCATCTTCCTGACGAGGCGACTCGAATGCGCGAACTCCAGCGCCTTACCCCAGCGCTCGCCGCCGTTCGCTAGCGACGCTTCTTCCCCCTGGCGGCGGCGCGTTCGTCAGCGTTTGCAACAATCTTCCTGGTGATGCGCTTAATCAGTGCGATCGGCAGTTCATGGTCCGACGTGAAGTGAATCGTGGTCCCGGAAACAGTGAACTGAGCTAGCTCCTTTGTGAATGCTTCAGAGACATGACCGGCGTAGAGGCTGAGGCCGCCCTTGGAGCGAGCGCCACAATGGATGCGTGCACCATTCGGAAAAACGATGCCAATCACCCCATAGGAGATGGATGTCTTCCCCCCGGGTGCGGCAGCAAGGGCTGCATCGCGGACCCTTCGCAGGCTCTTCGCCTCTTTGGCCGGGAGCGCATCGAGATATTCGCGGACGGTCGCCACAAGACCTCCAACTTAGAGTGGTGGTGGAGCTGAGGGGATTCGAACCCCTTACCTCTACAATGCGAATGTAGCGCTCTACCAACTGAGCTACAGCCCCACGGAAGCGGCAGAATAGCACGCGGACGGCTAGCATCTGCGCATGAGCCCTATCTCCCTTGCCCTCCTCTCTGCCGCCCTCTGGGGCGCAACAGACCTCGTCACCACGTACGTGGGGCGCCAAATTGGGTCACTGCGCGTTGTCGTAATCGCCGTCAGCACCTCCCTAGTTCTTGCTGGAGGCGTGGCGATTGCGCGAGGTGCGCTCACCCAGGAGTACGATCCGGTGATCGTCGGCGCCACCCTTCTGATGGGCGTTGGCGCTGGTGTCTCGTATATCGCGGTCTTCACCGCGTTTCGGCTCGGCCCACTCAGCGTGGTCTCACCAACGATCTCTGCGTACGGAGCACTCTCTGCCTTCCTGGCCGCACTCTTCCTCAACGAAATTCTGACGACCGCCCACATCCTCGGCGTGGTGGCTGTCGGGGGCGGGATTACCCTCCTTGGGCTGCGCACCACGGGGAGTGGGCGTGAACGTCGCGCCTCCCTCGCCAGTCCAGGCGTTGCCTTTGCGCTGATCGGGCTTCTCTTCTTCGCCGTGATCACAGTGCTGTTGACGATCCCAATCAAGGAGTACGGGTGGAGCACGGCGATCACCCTCTCCCGGATCGGCAACTTTGCGACGGTCTGGGTGATCCTCGCGGTCGTTCGCTCAAAGCGGAAGGCGCTGCCGCGCTGGGTTCGAACCGACCTGCTCGGGGAAGGCCACGCCCTCACGAGGCGCGGGCTTCTCCTCGCAGGGATCGTAGGCATCGGCGACACCATCGCCTTCTTCGTCTTCGCCGCAGCGCTTGAGGAGGGGCCGACCTGGGCCGTCTCGCTCTTGAGTTCGCTCGGGCCAATCATCGTGGTGTTCGGTGGCTATATCGGCTACCAGGAGCGCCTCCGACGCCCACAGATCCTCGGTATCGCTCTGATCCTCCTCGGAATTGTGCTCGCTACCCTCCCAGCATAAAACGAACATCTGTACTAATATGAGCCCAGGGCGGGGGCATTATCCTCACAAGGTGTTGCCCCATCTTGGCCTCCGCCCAACTCCACTCCTCCTCCCACTCCTCTGTTCGCTGCTCGTCTTCGTGGCCGCGTGTGGTGGCAGCGAAGGGGAGGCAACGCCGAGTAGTGCGGCGTCGCCGGCGACGGTGATCAGCAGTGAATACGGCCGCATCTGGGGTCGACTCCCCGCCGACTTCCCGCTCCTCGCTGAGGGGAGTGCGGAGATTCGCCTCGACGTGCTGGCGAGCGGCGCAATCTTCAGTCGACTGAGCGTTGATGCGGCGGTGCGTTCATCCGTTGATGAACTGCGACGCCTCGCCTGGGAGGTGGCGGAGCCAGTGAAGCGTAACGGCCGTTTTGAGATCAGCGCGGCGCGCGACGAGGGGGCATGCACCGTTACGGTGACTGCGGAGGCACTCGGTTCACGAACGTCGCTCGTCGTTTATCTTAGTGAAGGTTGCCCAGCACCTTAGCGATCCCGACCGCAAGATTGGAGGAAGAGAATGCCACCAAAGCTAAAGCGCAACGAGATCCTGATGCCACTACTCCTTGTTGGCGGCCTCACCATCCTGATCATCCTCGTCGTTGCGTCCCAGGTGCTTGCGAAGTAGCGAACCTAAGCGCGCGCACCTGCGCGCCTGCTGCGCGTTGACGTAGCTCTAGCGACGTCCGCCGCCCTTTCCTCGACTTGATCCCTCTCTGCGCTGGTCACGGCCGCTTGGTCGTGGTGACATTGCGCGAAGGAATCGTCCGTACCATCCAGCAAATGCGCCCGCAAAGATTCCCGAAACGGCAACCCCGTAGAGGTCACCTGCAAGCGCACCGAGGTTGCTGAGATTGGCAACGTTGTTGTTGAGGAATGCACCAACCGGATTCCCTTCAGGGAGCCCAGAAAGATCTGCGGCGCTCCCAACGACGAGAGAGCCGAAATACGTAAGCACTCCGAAGATTCCGCCGAGCATCCATGAGCCGCGACGCGTCAGCATCCCTCCCATGAACGCCACAACAAAGGCTGGCGGGAGGAGGACGGTCTGAACGGCGAGCTGGACAAGGTTTGAGTTGATGGTGTCTGGCTGGACACTCAACACAATGGTGGCCACCGTGGCAATCAACGGGACAAAGAAGGCGCGCGTGCGCAGGATTGCAGGGAGTGCGCGAAGGTCGTCTTTGAACGGGATGCGTCCAAAGGAACCGCGGAACGCAGCGCGGAACCCGATCCCCGTCTCAGCGCGCGGCTGAGACGCGTTCGGGGTCGTGACTAGTTCCGTCACTAGCTCGGATGTCACTGGCTGGTCTCCCGCCGCCTCACGCTCTCGTGCCGCAATGCGACCGCGGCGTCGGGCTTCGGCTCGTTCGTTTGCGTGTCGTGAACTCATGGCTCCTCCTTCATGCTCCCTCTCAATCCTAGACGCTCTCCCCCGTCAGTACGGCAGCGGTACAAGGCTGTCGAGATACTCATCGCCTGAGTCCGCCCAACTCAAGGGGGCGCGATGCGTAAGGCCGCACTTTTCTCCACACTACTCATCACCCTGCTGGCAAATCAACTCGCGCACCCCCAACCGGTCCGCGGTGAGGAGCGAGCGTCACTTCTCCTCAGTGAAGTTCTCACTGGTGGAACCACCGCGGTTGACGAGTACGTTCGAATTGAGGCGAGCGGTGCGCTTCCCGTTGAGCTGCGTGACGCTGAGTTGGTCTACATAAGTGCGAGCGGCCTCACAACGAGGCGCTTGGTCAACCTGACGACAGTGGGGAGTCTCGCGCCTGGAGATTCACTGCTGTTCGCTCATGCGCTTGGATCGTTTGCTTCCTCCGCGCAGCTGACATGGAGCGATGGCATTGCAAGTAGTGGCGGAGTCCTCCAGCTCCGCCGCGCTGGTGCCCCTACGGAGATCCTTGATGCGGTGGCGTGGGGGAGCGCTGCACTCAACGCTGGTGGAGAGGGGCTCCCCGCGCCTGCACCCCCGGCTGGGACCCCACTGCGAAGAGCGCGAAGCGCGAGCGGTGCCCTCGTGGATACGAACATGAACAGTTCAGACTTCGCACGCGAAGTTCCACCGAGCCCCACGCCGTCACCAACTCCATCACCTACATCGAGCGCATCGCCGTCGCCATCCAGCACACCAACTCCGGTGGCACTCAACGTCAGTGAAGCGCGCACCGCAATCGTGGGCACACAGATTCGAGTTCGTGGAGTGATCACCGCACTCCCTGGTGAGTTGGCAGAGCCGCTGCTTGCGGCGCTCAGCGATCCAACAGAGGGAACAGGCCTATTCGTACTACTCCCGCCCACGGTGGCTGGCCTCTCACGTGGCCAGCTTGTTGAGGTGAGCGGTCTCCTCACGCTGCGGCGCCAAGCGCTGACACTCGTCGCCGCTGCGCCGCCGCTCCTTGTTGGAAACGTCGGAGTTCCACTCGCACTCACGGTGCAGCGACCCGCGCCGGGGGTATGGGCGTGGGAGACGTGGGAGGGGCGGCGCATTCGCGTCGAGGGAGTCCTTGCGGGAAGCCCCACCTCGCTCGCAAACGGGGCGATCAGCCTCAGGATTCGTCTCGGTTCAGGTGAGGAGCTGCTCGCAGCGGCGAGCAGGAGCGTGGCGTCAACCCTCTCCACGGCGCTGCAAGAGGCAGGTCAGCGAATCCGCGCAGAGGGCCTGATCCACCAGCGCGGCTCTATTGGAGGCGGGGGGTATCGCCTCTGGCTCGACCCCGTAATCGGACTCACCGCAGCACCGCAACCGCATGTAGACGGAGGAGCTGTAGGGGGTGCTGGAGGGGTGACGGCACCAGCCGTGCCAGATCCGCTCCCGCTTGGCGCGCCCACAATTGCAGTCCCAGAGGGGGCGGGTCGAGGCTGGCTCAGGGAGATTGTTACATCACTGCAGGTGGAGGCAGGGCGGCTGGAGCTCTGGCGTGAGGGGGTGATCAGGCTGGTCGTGCTCCCGTCGTGCGGGGAGCCTGTTGACCACGAGGGGGAGGCTCCCTATCCTGAACCTCGGTGATTGCTCGTGGGGGCCTTCGGGTCGGATCGGGCGCTCCGCGGTCGGCATGTTGCCGGACGCGCTCTCTACCCCGAGTGGGGTTGTAGTGGACCGCGCGGAGGATGCGCGACCCAAGGGAGGTTCAAAACATGCCTGAGGTGTATTGCGTTAAGTGCAAGGCCAAGCGAGAGGCTATCGACACGAAGAAGGTCACGATGAAGAATGGCAAGCCAGCGCTTTCCGGCGTCTGCCAGAAGTGCGGCACCAAGGTCTTCAAGATCGGTGGCTGATTTTCAGCTCGCGCTCGCGTAACTGCGAACGCTAAGCGGCCCAACGGCCCTCGACCGGGAGACCGGGCGGGGGCCGTGCCGCTTCACACAGCGATTTATCCACAACGCACTCGAAAAGTTATCCACAACAGGGTTGTGCGCGTAGCGCCTCACTGAGCAGGCGAATGAACGGAGAGCCCACTAATGCAGCCACCCGCTGATGCAACCGTGCTCGCGCTTGATCTTGGCGGCACTCAGGTGCGCGCCGCCCTCGTGCGTGCAGATGGCACACGACTTGGTCGCGCCGCTGCACCGACGCCAGTAGGAGACGGCCCTGAGGCAATCGTTGCTGCATGCATCAGCACGCTGCAGCTGGCGCGAGAGAGCGCGGCGGGCGAAGACGCTGATGCGGTGCGTCGACTGGTAGGAGTAGGGATCAGTGCACCCGGCCCACTCAATCCGTGGACTGGCATTGCGGTGGAGCCCGCGAACCTTGGTCCACGCTTCCCAGGTACTGATCTCGCCGGTCCGATCGGCGCTGCACTCGGACTCCCAGCCTTCTTGGAGCACGACACAAAGGTCGCGATCCTTGGCGAGTGTGCGTTCGGTGCAGGGATCGGCATTGATGATCTGATGTATCTGACGATCAGCACAGGGATCGGTGCCGCGGCGATCAGCGGAGGTCACCTGCTCACGGGTCCTGACGATACGGCGCTCGAGCTCGGTCATGCACCGATCTCGCTCGACGGTCCCCGCTGCACCTGCGGCGGGGTAGGGCACCTTGAGGCTCATGCCGCAGGCTGGGCAATCGCCGCCGCAGGCGCCGCCGCCGCCACGAGTGGCGAGAGCACCTGGCTCGCAGCGTGGCAGCTGAGCCACCCCCAGGAAGAGGTGAGCGCAAAGCTCGTTGCCGATGCCGCTGCAGCGGGAGACGCCGCCGCCGACGCGATCCTTGAACACGCGATCATGGCGATCGGCCGTGCGGTCGCTGGCTATGTGAACTCCTTCAATCCCGCACGGATCATCATCGGCGGCTCACTCGCCCAGGCGCACTGGACACGCCTCACCGCACGGATCAGCCGTGAGATCAGCGAGAATGCCTTCAGCGTCCCTGGTCGACGGGTGAGCGTCGTGCCTGCAGCGCTCGGCGGGGACGTGAGCCTCGCGGGCTGTCATCCTGTCGTGGTTAGTCGGCTCGGCAACCCAGCCTGGGGGCTCGCCGTTGCCGCAAACAG
>CAIZYO010000200.1 GCA_903937225.1 uncultured Chloroflexota bacterium
CGCGACCTTGTTCTTCACCACCTTCACGCGCACGCGTGATCCAACTGACTCTGTGCCGGTCTTGATCGTCTCAATGCGACGAATGTCGAGTCGGACTGACGCGTAGAACTTCAGCGCGCGACCACCTGGTGTGGTTTCCGGGCTGCCGTACATCACACCGATCTTCTCGCGCAGCTGATTGGTGAAGAGGAGCGTCGTATTCGAACGCGCCACGGCACCGGTCAACTTGCGCAACGCCTGGCTCATCAGGCGTGCTTGAATGCCGACGAACGAGTCGCCCATCTCTCCTTCAATTTCCGCGCGTGGCACGAGTGCCGCCACGGAGTCAATGACGACAATATCGACGCCACCTGATCGAATCAGCGTTTCTGCGATTTCCAGCGCCTGTTCGCCAGTGTCTGGTTGTGAAACGAGGAGTTCATCAACATTCACGCCTGTTGCAGCCGCATAGGCAGAGTCAAGCGCATGCTCCACGTCAATGAAGGCGGCAACGCCGCCGCGACGCTGTGCCTCAGCAATGATGTGCTGGCAGATCGTGGTCTTACCAGATGACTCTGGTCCAAAGATCTCACTGATTCTGCCGCGTGGCAGGCCCCCTACGCCGAGCGCAAGATCCAACGAGATTGCACCGGTTGGAATGGTGTCAACCTCAAGTCGCTCTCGCGAACCAAGCTTCATGATCGCGCCGCGACCGAACTGCTTCTCAATCGTAAGGATTGCGGCGTCTACCGCACGGCTGCGCTCTGTGGACGCTTTGGCGTCGACTTTCGCTTCGGACTTGTCGGGCGTCGCCGACTTCGGGCTCTTGCTTTCGCTCTTCTCAGCCATCTCTATTCCCTGCCTTCTCTTGCTGTTGCCCTCTGTCGATTGACTCCGCGAAGCCTGCCATCCTCGGCGTACCGTGGACGCATCGCGCCGCGAGCGGGCTCTTCGGAGGGCTCATCGCCGACTCCTAAGCGAGGGGTCCCCGGCCCCCCAGCCGCGGCGCGAAGCCGCGGCAGCTCGGCTGCGAGTGTACCCGAGCGGAGTGCCAACCGAATGGCACCCATGAAGGCGCTCAGATGGCGCAGGTTATGGATCGTGAGGAGGCGATAGCCGAGCAACTCCTCCGCTCGGAAGAGGTGTGCCAGGTAGGCACGGCTGAACCTGCGGCAGGTCGTGCAGTCACAGTTGGCGTCCAGAGGCTGGTCCTCATCTAAGTGCCGGGCATTGCGGAGATTCATTCGACCCCCAGTGACCCATGCCTGGCCGTTGCGCGCCACCCGCGCTGGGAGGACCGAGTCGAATAGATCCACGCCGCGCAGTACCGCTTCAAGCAAGTCAACCGGCGATCCGAGACCCATCAGGTAACGCACGCGGCGATCGCCATCTAGTTCGGCAATCGTTGCCTCGACTGCGGCATTGCGCTCTTCCGGAGTTTCATCGCCAGCAAGTCCACCGAGGTTGATCCCTTCGAAAGGGAGTGAACGAATGTAGGCGGCTGACTCGGCCCGCAACTCTGGATCAATACCACCCTGCGCAATGCCAAAGAGCGCCTGATCGCCCCGCGAGTGCGCGCGCAGAGAGCGAACTGCCCAGCGATGTGTCCGCTGCATGGCGCGCAGGACATCGCGGCGTTCGGTTGAGCCTGGCATGACAGGCTGGTCAAACGCCACCGCAATATCTGGACCGAGGGCCTCCTGGATCTCCACGGATCGCTCAGGGGTAAAAAGGTGCTCGCTCCCATCTAGGTGACTATGAAAGCGTGCCCCCGCTTCACGGATTCGCATCAGCGGTCCGAGCGAAACAACCTGAAAGCCACCCGAGTCAGTCAGCATTGGCTTACTCCAGGCGGCAAACTTGTTAAGGCCGCCAAGGCGCTGAATCCGTTCGTGACCCGGTCGCAGATAGAGGTGGTACGTGTTCGCCAAGATGATCTGCGCACCGATCGCGTGTAGGTCATCTGGGTCGAGTGACTTCACAGTGGCATTTGTCCCAACGGGCATGAAATCTGGCGTCTCAACAACTCCGTGTGGCAACGTGAGCGTGCCGGCGCGAGCGTTAGAGTTGGGATCCGTTGCGGTGACACTAAAGCGCAGCGAACGTGCTGCGCGCGCTGGAAGCGTTGACGGATCAGAGAGTGCGGCGAGCCGCGCGCTCTCGCTCAGCTCCCACTCCAAAGCGAGGCGCTGCTGCGTCCGAGATGAGCACGGCCGCGCTCGGTCAC
>CAIZYO010000201.1 GCA_903937225.1 uncultured Chloroflexota bacterium
ATCGGACTCTCCGGCTGCCTAAACGGTGAGATCGCGCGCGCCCTAGAGGTTGATGACTGGGAACACGCCCGCGCACTCGCTGGGCGTTACGGCGACATCTTTGGGAAGGATCGCTTCTACCTTGAGGTGCAGGATCACGGCCTCCCGGAACAGAAGCGACTGAACGAGCAGCTCTTCAAGCTCGCCCCCGAAGTTGGTCTCCCGCTCGTGTTGACGAACGACCTGCACTACGTGAAGGCAACGCAGCAAGAGGCGCACGACGTACTTCTGTGCATCGGCACCGCGTCCAATCTAGAAACTCCGAATCGGATGCGCTTCAATAGCGGCGACTTCTACCTGAAGTCACCAGCGCAAATGGCCGCGCTCTTCCCTGATCGGCCTGAGTTGCTCCGGAACACCCGAGTGATCAGCGATGCGGTTGATTTCAACCTTGCACTCGGTCAACTTCGCATGCCCGACGTTGAGGTGCCGAAGGGGGAGAGCGTCGATAGCTGGCTTCGCAAGGAGGCGGAGCGAGGGCTTGCACGTCGCTATGGGACAGCCTCAACGGCGGCGCGTGAACGGATGGAGTACGAACTCGGGGTGATCCTGAAGATGGGGTATGGCGCCTACTTCCTGATCGTTGCTGACTTCGTTCGATTCGCTCGGGAGCAGGGGATCGCTACTACGTGCAGAGGGAGTGCTCCAGGCTCGATCGTCACCTATGCGCTCGGGATCACCCCCGTAGACCCACTCCATTATGACCTTCCATTCGAACGCTTCTTGAACGAAGACCGCGTCACGATGCCGGACATCGACATTGACTTTGAAGATGGACGACGAGAAGAGGTGATCCGCTACGTTGCGCAGAAGTATGGCGAGAGCCAAGTTGCCCAGATCATCACGTTCGGGACGATGGCGGCACGAGCGGCAATTCGTGATGTTGGACGTGTGCTTGGGAAGAGTTACGGCGATGTCGACCGCCTTGCGAAGGCGGTTCCAGAGAAGCTCGGGACCACGCTCGCGCAGGCTCGCAAGGACTCCGACTTCAAGGCGCTCGCGGAGAGCCCGGACTACGCCCCACTCGTTGGACTCGCCGAGCAACTTGAAGGAGTGGTGCGGAATGCCTCCACCCACGCGGCCGGCGTGGTGATCAGTCGCGAGCCGCTCACAGAGATCATGGCGCTACAGCGCGCCACCAACTCGGACGGCGTCATGACGCAGATCGAGATGCACGGTGTGGAGGCGCTCGGCCTCCTCAAGTTCGACTTCCTTGGCCTGGCGAACCTCACCATCCTTCGTACGGCGGTTGACCGCATCAAGGCAACCTACGGGGTGGCGATCGACCTTGACACGATCCCGCTCGATGACGCGAAGACCTTCGCACTCCTCGCCTCAGGAGAAACGAGCGGGATCTTCCAGCTTGAATCCGCTGGAATGCGCCGCTACATCAAAGAGCTGCGTCCAACGAGCGTGTTCGATCTCGCCGCCATGGTTGCGCTATATCGACCTGGACCCATGGCGAACATCCCCTCGTATATTCGTCGCAAGCACGGAACAGAGGCGGTCACCTATTTACACCCGCTTCTTGAGCCATTCCTGAAGCGAACGTACGGCGTGTTCGTGTACCAGGAAGACATCATGGCGGCCGCATCGGCACTCGGTGGCTTCTCGGGGCCGAAGGCTGACACCTTGGGGTATGCGGTGCGCAAGAAGAAGGAGGACGTGCTCGCTGGGCTCAAGCAGGAGTTCATCACGAGCGCAGCAGGGCGTGGCGTAGCCCCGAGCGTGATTGAGCAGGTGTTCCAGGCGTTTGAGCCGTTCGCAAACTACGGTTTCAACAAGGCCCACGCCACATGTTACGGCCTCATTGCCTACCACACGGCGTACTTGAAGGCGAATTACACCGTGGAGTACATGACGAGTGTGCTCAATGCCTTCCGCAACAAGGAAGACAAGGTCGCCACGGCAATTGCGGAGTGCCGCAGGCTCGGCATTGCCATTCTGCCGCCCGATGTTGAACGATCGCAACTCGACTTTGAACCAGAGGGGGGCGCGATTCGATTCGGTCTCCTTGCGGTCAAGAATGTTGGTGCTGGGGCGGCGGAATCCATCGTAGCGGCGCGCACGCGCGACGGTGACTTCAGTAGCTTGCAAGACTTGTGCGAGCGGATTGATCTTCGACTTGCGAACAAGCGCGTCTTTGAGGCGCTCGCAAAGGTTGGAGCTTTGCAGAAGTTTGGCCATCCAGCCCAGATCCTGCTGGCACTCGATGATGTGCTCTCTGCCGGGTCAAGCGCGCAACGAGAGCGAGCCGCAGGGCAGGTCTCACTCTTTGACTCGGCTCCAGGCCTCGCGCTCTCGCTGGCCCCAACGCTGCCTCATGTCGTGGAGGCACCGACGCGGGAGCGGCTCCGGTGGGAGCGGGAGCTTCTTGGCGTTTACCTCTCCGACCATCCAATGAATTCACTCGCGCCACTCCTCGCTCCGCATGTTTCCGCCTTCGTGGGCGACTTCTCTGATGATTCACCGGCTAGTGAGGAGCGTGTGACGCTCGGCGCAATCGTGACGAACGTTCGAACGCTGGTGACGAAGGCGGGGGCGGCGATGGGAATCCTGACCATTGAAGATTTGACAGGGAGTATTGAGGTTGTTGCCTTCCCGAAGACCTGGGAGGCCACGCGCGACGCGTGGGTTGAGGGCGAGCCACTCCTCGTTGCCGGCCGCCCTGAGCTTCGTGGTGAAACGTGGTCGATCATCTGTGAATCCGTTCTGCCGTGGGAAGAGGCGCAAGCGCTTACGCCAGAGGGGATCGCGGCGCACTTGGCGAAGAACACTGGGGGGACGCGTCGCTTCGCGCCTCGCAACAGCGCCCCGTCTGGCGCGCTGCCCCGAGGTCTCGTCCCTGAGGAGCGCGAAGGAGAGATCGCGACGCCGCGTCCAGCGCCACCTGCTAGCGAGGCGGCGGCGGATCCTGTTGAGGCGCCAGCGGGGGCAGCTCTCCACATTCGATTTAGCCCTGGGCAATCGGTGGAGGAGACAGTTCGCGCAATGGAGGTCGTGAAGGCTGAACTCCGCTCGCGCCCCGGGAGCACCAAGGTTGTGATCTACATCCCGCAGGCTGGAGGGGCGCAGCAGCTACCCATGGAGATCCGTAGCGGCGTAGCCTGGGATCCGAGCTTCCCTGCGGCGATTCGAGGCCGCGTTGGCGCAACCGCCGTGCGCTTTGACATCCTTTCTGAGGGTGAATCACTCCCTGCCGCCTAAGGCACGCTCCACCGAAACACGGCAGAATAAGGGCATGGCTTTGAAGACGTACGCCTCTGTCCTCCTCCGGCAGTCGGCCCCTGCTGGCGTTGATTGGAAGAGCATGCCGCGCCTCGCGCGCGCGCTTCTCCTCGCCCGCGCCTCGGTCCTTCCACTCACCGTTGTCGGCTCCGGACAGGGGCTTCTCTACGCATGGTGGAAGGGGAGCATCAGTGACACGAGCGCAGG
Source organism: uncultured Chloroflexota bacterium (assembly GCA_903937225.1). GTDB lineage: Bacteria > Chloroflexota > Limnocylindria > Limnocylindrales > Limnocylindraceae > Limnocylindrus. The sequence goes on from CAIZYO010000201.1 coordinate 3,475, forward strand.
GGTGAGCGGACTCCTTCTTGGGCTCGCCGCATTTGTTGGCGCAAACCTTGCCCATGCAGCGAATAACTTGGCGAACGATTGGCGTGATTATCACGATGGCCTTGATCGACCAGGGTATCCGCGCGCAGATTACTCACCGCATCCAATCGCATCGGGCGCGATGTCCAGCAGGACGCTCTTCCTCACGATCGCAATCATCACTGGCCTCGCCGCCCTCCTTGGTGGCTTCGCGATGGTGATGCGCAGTGAGCCACTCCTTGGAGTTTTTGCAGTTGCTGGGCTGATCCTTTCGTGGGGGTACACCGATCCACCGCTCCGCCTAAAGCGACGCGGACTCGGCGAGCTCTCCGTCCTCCTCGTATGGGGGCCGCTCATGGGCGGCGGCACGTACCTTGCAGCAACGGGGACGATTGACGGCACAGTGCTGCTCGCAACACTTCCATGGGGTGCGATTGCAACCGCAGTGCTCTTCGGGAAGCACCTCGACAAGATTGAGGCAGACAGCTCGCGCGGAGTTGGCACGCTTGTGGTGCGAATCGGTGAACGCCGCGAGCGCGCCGGAACGCTCCTCCTTCTCAGTGGCGGCTACATCAGCGTGGCGCTCTTCGGCCTCCTCGGCATCTTTCCGTGGATCGTTGCGCCGCTCGCTGGGCTCGGTGCGCTCTCAGCACTTCCCGCAATGAAGATTGTTGCCGCTCCGCGGCCGAGTGCTCCGCCGGCTGGATACCCGCTCTGGCCGCTCTGGCATGTTGGCGCGGCATTCCTTGCTGGACGACCAGCGATGGGTGCGCTCTTTGTGGGGCTGATCCTCGGCACGCTCCTCGGCATCTAGCCGAGCCAGCAGCAGTTCCGTCTTCGGCTCTACTTCGTCTTCGCCTCGGGTCGCGCAACGCGCGCAGGGGGAGTGCTCAGCGCGGTGATCTTCGCAATCTCAACTTCAATTGCAGCGACGCGCGCGGCGGCGGTTCGCCACTCGGGCGACCCAGGCGTGAGGGATGCACGTTCAACGCGCGCCTGCGCATGCTCACGCATCAGCGTCTCGCGATCAGCTCGTGAACCGTTGTTTTCTGTCATTGCTTCCCCTTGACGGTGCTGTCACCTTGTTGGTGCCGAAGGCGGGACTCGAACCCGCATGATCTCATCGACCGGCCGATTTTAAGTCGGATGCGTCTGCCATTTCGCCACTTCGGCCCCCCTATCGTAGCGGGGCGGCGGCTCTGGTACCGAAGGTGGGAGTCGAACCCACATGACCTTTCAGTCGACCGATTTTGAGTCGGTTGCGTCTGCCATTTCGCCACTTCGGCGCTCCTGAATCCTAGCGGTGCGGCATCATTACGGCATGGGTGAATTGAAGGGGCGGTCGCAGCACGAGCCGGAGGAGCGACTTCGCCTCCTTGGTGCCGCGCGGGCAGGTGACGCGGAGGCCTTCCGTGCCCTCTTCACCCCCGATCTTGACCTCGCCTGGAGGATGGCACTTCGGATCACAGGTGAGCCTGCGAGCGCCGACGATGCGCTGCAGGAGGGGCTGATCTCCGCGTACCGAGCTCTTGATCGGGTGGAGCCTCGTAACCTGCGCGGCTGGTTCGTTCGGATCGTTCAAAATGCGGCGCGCGACGCGGGCCGCCGGGAGCGGCGTCACCCCACGATCCAGATTCAGACGCACGAGGAAGAGGGGGGCGGAGGCGAGCGAAGGGGTGCCGCTGAGCTGCCCGCTGGGCGCGCGAGCGATCCTGCAGGGGTGGTCGAGGGGCGCGAGCTTGCGGCACAACTTCGGGCAGCACTCAGGGAGATCCCGGAGGAGAGGCGAACCGCCATCCTCCTCTTTGATGTGGACGGATACACCTATGCCGAGATTGCCGAGATCACAGGGAGCTCCCTTGGAACGGTAAAGAGTCGAATCAGCCGTGGCCGCGAGGAGCTGAGGGGACTTCTCGCCGATCTGCGGCCGGGAACCCGCGGCGGTGAGCGCTCGTTAGGGGGTAGAGATGAGTGACGAGCGCCGCCCAACTACGCCGCATGACGCATCAGTGGAGTCTGCTGAGGCGGCAGCCCTGGCTGCCTATCGCAGCGAGGAGCCGGTCCGTCAGCGTGACCCGTTCCACGAAGCGGCGCTCCAGCAACTCGTCGCAGAAGAGGCGAGCGCTCGTGCAACTCGTCAGCACGGCGGACCGATCGCGTGGCTCGCACGCTGGCTCAGGAGCGCACCGCGCCCAGCACTCGCTGGTGCGGCACTCTCGCTGGCCCTCCTTGCCACAGGCGTACCGCTCGCCTCCCTGCAGCCAACCGTGGAGTCAGCAGTGCGAAGCGACCCTGCCGCCGTCATGAGTGAGCTTCCTGGAGCCGAGTCCCTTGAAACCCGCGCCGCGGATGACGTCGCTGCCGCAGAGTCCGTCGGGGCGGTCACTGAGACCCCGTGGCTCCTGATTGCAGGCGCAGTCGGACTCGCCGCCAGTCTTCTTGCCGCTGAGAGTGTGCGCCGCCGCCGACGCACGTAAGCCCTCGGCGCGCGCCGAGGTCGCGTCCCGCTGCGCTACGCTCCGTTCGTGGAACCGAAGCGACTTCTTCTCGTTGATGCCTATGGCCTGATCTACCGCGCCTTTCACGCCATCCCTCCGCTGACGAACAGTCGCGGGATCCTGACCAACGCGGCATTTGGGTTTACAAGCATCCTGCTTCGCGCGATCGCCGACGCAAAGCCAGCGCGCGCCATCGTTGCCTTTGATGCGCCTGGGGCAACCCACCGCCATGAGCGCTTCCCTGCATACAAGGCGCAGCGGCCCTCCATGCCGGATGAGCTCCGATCACAGGTCCCACTTGTGCGAGACCTTGTTGCTGCGCTCGGCCTACCGCTGCTCGAGGCGCCTGGATATGAGGCGGACGATGTGATTGGCACGATCGCAGAGCAGGCGCGCGCTGACGGGTGGGAGGTGATGATCGTCTCTGGTGACCTCGACATGCTTCAGCTCGTCGGACCGAACGTCTCCTTGCTTCACACGGCGAAGGGTGGCGCTGATGCGATGGTGATCTATGACCCTGCGAAGATCTTTGAGCGATACGGATTGACCCCAGAGCAGATTGTAGATTTCAAGGCGCTGAAGGGGGATAGCTCAGACAACATTCCTGGTGTCCCTGGAGTGGGGGAGAAGACAGCGGCGAAACTGATTGCAGCATTCGGCACCCTTGAGGCGCTGTATCAGCGGCTTGATGAAGTAGAACCCGTGCGAATTCGGGAACTGCTTCGCCAGAATCGGGACGCCGCCTTTGCCGGACAAGGGTTGATGACCATTGACCGTGATGCACCGCTGCAGCTACCTGGCGAGGGGGGCACCATCGGTGAGTACGATCGAGACCTTGCGCTTGCACTCTTGCGTGAGCTTGAATTCCGCGCACTTATCGGACGCCTTCCACCACTGCAGGGGGAGGATCGAGAGACCGCGGCTGAGGCGGTGGCCGCAGCGACTGCAGGTGCAGCAATCCGTGGCGTGAATGAGCGCCCTTCTACGCAGGTCAGCGCACCGCCGCGCGTGATGAGCGGTGACCTGCAGCTCGGCTTTGACTTCAATGCGGTGAGCGAGGGGAATCGCGCCGCGGGCCAGCGCGGGGACGCGGCGACAGGCGCGGCCCCGCTTCTCGAAACATCCGCCGACCAGAGCGCACAGATCGAAGCAATCAAGCGCGGTGATCTAGCCGCAGCGGGTGTCCTCCACGTCCAGTCGCCAGAAGATGCAGCCCGTCTCTTTGGAGCGCTACGGACGCACGGCGTCCTTGCACTTGGTGGAGAGGGGGTTAACCGCCGAGGTCCATCAGGACCGATGGCCCTTGCCATCGCTGATGAAGAGGG
>CAIZYO010000202.1 GCA_903937225.1 uncultured Chloroflexota bacterium
CGCGCACCATGAGCGAATGAAGGCGAAGCACCCGTGCGTCGGACCGATCCGAAACATCGGGCTCTTCGGGATCATGGAGCTCGTGCGAGATCCGAAGAGCGGAACGCCGATCGCGGGGTTCAACGAGACGGTGCCAGAGATGGCGGCACTCGGGAAGTTCTTCCGCGCCAACGGGCTGTACACAATCGTCCGCTGGAACGGCTTCTTCACGAACCCTCCGCTCAACATCAGCGACGAAGAGTTGGACTTCGCCTTTGACGTGATCGATCGCGGACTCTCGGAGGTCGACGCCGCGCTCGGACTCGCCTAATGTCTGCCGCTGCAGCGGGTGGCACGCCGATCGGTGTTGACCCTGTCGCCCCCGTGCTCGTCCAGGTGGTTCGGGGTGAGATCGTTGAGGCGCAGCACCGCGGTGACGTGGTCATAGTTGGAGACGGGGGAGTAGTGCGCGCCGCACTCGGTGCGTCGGATCGACTGATCTCTCTTCGCTCCGCAATCAAGCCGTTCACGGCGGTTGCGGTGCTCATGGCGGTGGAGTCATCTGGTGGCGAAGTGAGCAGCGAAGCGGTTGCGCTCTCTTCAGCAAGTCACTCTGGCTCTGAGGAGCATGTCGCGGTCGCTGAAGAGATGGTCCGACGCTATGAACTTGATGTTGAGCTCCTCGTGCACGGCCGCCCCTCGCCCATTCGCAGCGGCTCAAGTGGCACCCTGCTGCAGCACATGTGCTCTGGCCAGCACCTCTCTCTGCTCATGCTCGCGAAGGCGCTCGGTGTTGACGGACGTGGCTATGACGACTTTCAGCATCCAGTTCAGCAGCGCCTCCGCGCGGTAGTGGGGGAGCTACTCGGCACCGATTTGAACGCCGCGCCGTGGGGGATGGATGGCTGCGCGATTCCAACGTACGCCGTACCGCTGCACGTTGCGGCCGAAGGGGCACGCCGCTGGGCAAACCCAGAAGCGGCTGGACTCTCCTCTGATCTCACCGCAGCGTTGCAGCGCGTGCGCGCCGCGGCGATCGCGCACCCGCGCCTGATTGCAGGCGGAGGATTCCTTGACACCGACCTCATCCGTGGCGGAGACGGGGTCGTGGTGGCAAAACAGGGGGCCGAAGGGCTCTGCCTTGTTGGCGCACCAGGGATTGGGATTGCACTGCACACCGACGATGGTGATGCCGCCGCGCGTGCTGGTCGCGTTGCCACCGTTGCAGCGCTACGCGCCGCCGGTGCCGCGGTTGCGAGTTCCACAACACTCGACCTTCATCGAACGGTGCAGCTCCCAGATCCGCGCGGCGGTTCGGCACTCGCTCGCGCAGAGGCGACGAGTGCCTTTGACGCGCTTCGTTTGAGTTAACGGTGTCGCCGGCGCGGATGCGAGCGGGCGACGCGTGGCAGGTGCTTGGCATCGCGCCAGCTCCGACCGTCGAAAGTGTGAAGCGCGCCTACAGAAACCTTGCAAAGTCGCTGCACCCTGATGCGGTTGGTGGGAGGTCAAAGCCTGCGGCGTTCGCCCGGTTGACGGAAGCCTACGAAGTGGCGCTCGCCGAAGCGCTCGCGGCGAATCGACACGGCCCAGCGATGGCACGCCCTGCGTCGCCTCCGCGACCACGCCCGCGTCGCGCCACGGTGGCGCAAGAGACAGTGCGAGATAGCGATGCGGAGCGGCGACGTGCGCGACCCGGCTCCACCACATATGACGGAACCAGCGCGAGTGATGGAGATCAGGTGTGGGACGGTGCGCAGTGGGTTGGAGCAGACTCTGGAACGTACTGGCGCGTCAATCC
>CAIZYO010000203.1 GCA_903937225.1 uncultured Chloroflexota bacterium
CTCACCGGCACGCGATACACAAGCTCATCAAAGGCATCGAACCAACCGATCTCCTCTGGGAGCGACCAGGTTGGGTGCCGACCTGCCGCTGAATCCGCGGCAGTGAAGAGGAGGTTTCTCTCAGCCGGCGACCAGTGGACGATGCGCGTCTCGGCCCACGTGACGTTCAGTGATTCCCGCCACGCGTTCATGTATGCGAGCCACGCGTCCATCACGGCGCGCTCAGAGGCGGCGTTGAGTCGATCACCGCTCCACTGACCGAATGAAGGGAACCAGCTCTGATCCTCACTGCGCGGCGTGAAGAGTCGCTCACCCGCTGCCGCACCCGCCGCTGCAGCGGCGGCGATCTCACTCACCGTTGGCTCTCGTCCGTCAATCGAGATGTGACAGCCGATCTGGAAGATGCAGGTCGCGCCGCCGACAAGAGGGAGTGATGTGAAGTCATCGTTCAGATTCCCTGAGTTCTCAAAGTCAACGTGGAACTCAATGCGCGCTGGCCTCCGCCAGTGTTCGTCATCGCGCAGCTCAATCTTCGCGGGGAGGACCTTCTCCGCCGCGGGAGCAGAGGCTGGTACGGCGTTCGCGGCGAGCACGGCGGCTAGCCGACGCGGGCGTGCATCCCCCGTCACCCCAAGACGTTCAGGGGTGAGTCCGGGTTCGTCGCGTCGCAGGATTCCAGATGCCACAGCGGCATCGCGCAGATCTGGGCCAACTCCTGGTAGGTAGGTGAGCTCGCCGATCTCTCGCGCGATCCTTCGTTTCGCTTCGCTCCACGGCTGGTCCTGGTCGGCGTTCATGTTCGGATACAGCTCTGGTCGCGTTGGGCGCGGCAGAGCCTCCCATGCAGCACCATCACGTCGAACGGTACGGATCCACTCCAGTGCGCGGCCAACCTCGATCGCGAGTGGCGTCTCATCCTCGCGCGTGCTCTCGCGATCAACGGGAACACGGGCAAGTCGGTCGAGTGCACCACTGCCGCGACCCTTGCTACTCACCCAGGTGCGACCTAGCAGGAACGCATCGGGCGGACAGTAGCCCTGCAAGCGCGCAACCGCAGCCGTGTAGACCAGCACTTGGCCCGCGTAATGGCGATGCGAACTCCCCGCATATCCGCTTACTGAAAGATCGAGCGTGGAGAACTTCACATCCACCACGATGTAGTGCCACGGCGGCGCCTCGCCACCTTCGGGTGCGAGACCAGGGGCGGGCCGCGACGCGTCCTCCGCGCTGAGCGTCCCTGGGAAGAGTCGTTCAAGCGCATCGCTTCGAACAAGAAGATCAATCGCGCCGTAGGTCAGGTCTTCAGGATTTCGAATGACCGCCTGTTCAATCAGCTCGACCCCTTCACTCATCGCCGTGAAGGTGGCTTCGGCGGCGGCGAGGGTCCGCGTCGCCTGCCAACCGTCTGAAACCAGTCGGTGTGAGTTGACCTTCGGCTCAAGGATCTCAAAGATGCGTTCTTCAAACCGGTTCCCTTGCGCGAAGAGAAGCTCGCGCAGGTCGTATGGGCTCGGCGGCTTCGCGTCGGCGCCAGCGTCACGCGCGAATCCTTTAGCGGTGCCGTGCACTTCGAGCCAGTCGAGCAGTGGATCTCGACGCAGCCAGTTGCGGGTCTTGGATGCGGAGACCCACTCGCGCCAGGCGGTGCGATCCGTTGGATCTGGATTGCGTACCTCACCAGCATCGCTCGTCGTGATTGAGCGCCGACCAGTAACTGGTGGAGCTGCAGTGAGGTACCGGCGGAGGTCGCTCATCAGCGCGTCACCTCGCCGCGCGCGATCAGCCCAACGCCGCCCAAGAGGAGCAGGGCACCAGCGACAAGTCCCGCGTCTGCCGCCTCACCCAAGAGGCCAACGCCAAGGAGTGCGGCGACGAGTGGCTGCAAGAAGAGTGCGGCGGCAGCAACGCGTGGCGGCGCGGCCGCGTAGCCGCGATACCAGAGCGACCAGCCGATCGCGGTTGCGCCGACGGCGAGGTATGCAATCGCCCCGAGTGCTGCGGGCGTGGTGGCGGCGGCAAGATCAAATCCGCCAACGATCGCCTCAATCAGCGCAACCGGTGCAATGAAGACGAGTGCAAGTGCTGCAGTGAGGCCGATCGCGCGACTTGCGCCGATCGCCGCAACGAGCGGTCGTCCCAGCGACGAGTAGAGCGCCCACGATGCCCCCGCACCGATGAGTGCGAGCATGCCGAGGATTCGCGAAGGATCCGTCGCACTGAACTCGGCAGATCCGCGCAGAGCGAGAATGAGGACGCCTACAGTAGCGAGCGCGATTCCACCCCACGCGCGTGGTGGAATGGAGATGCCGTCGAGCGCTCGACCGAAGAGCAAGACGAAGATCGGTGTCGCCATTGTCACTACTGAACCCTCAACGCCAGAGGTGAGCGCCGTCCCGCCGAACTGGAGCAACATGCTCGTCGCTGCAACGAGTGCTGCGATCCAGGCGGCACGGTGCGGGACCTCCGACCACCCCGTACTTTCGCCGCGAACGCGTGCGTAGATGAGGAGGACGGCGACGCCGAGCGCCAAACGAATCAGGGTGAGTGTGGCGGGAGGGATCGCCTCAAAGGTGGCGGCGGAGATGACGTAGAGACCACCCCAGAGTGATGCGGCGACTGCAAGGTCAACGGTGGGCGCGCGGCTCACGTGGTGGCGTGGTGCGCTGCCTCGACTCATCTGCGCCAGTGTAGCCGAGTGCTGCCGCACGCTACCCGAGTGCTGCCGCACGCTACCATTGCGGAATGACGGAACGACTCAGTGAACGACTCGCCGCCCCGCACTTCAGTCCTGCTGGAGATGCCCGCGCAACGTATGAGACGAGTGGGACGTCCTTCCTGCAGTACCTTGCGCGACGCGCCGCAAAGAGTCGGATCCTCCTCCCTCTCGGCACCCTCCTGCGGAGTGATCGCGCCGGCGGCCCTGAGTTTGCTGGCGCGCTCGTCTGCTTCGCCTACTACTGCGTTGCCGCCTCAACCACGTATGGGAGCGGCTATCAACAGCCGAATTTTACGGACGAGCAGATCGTTGAAGAACTGGATCGTGAGACTGGAGTAGCTGTGCGCGCCACGAACACGGGTGGACGACGCGAGATCGCGGCAAAGATTTCTGCCACGCTGCCAAAGATCGGCCTGTATGAGTCGAGTGAGCGAGTGCTCGGGACGACCGTGGGTATTCGCGGTCTCGGCATGCCCGCCCCCTCGACGTTCGCGTTTGATGTTGATCCCAGCGGCCGCCGTGCCGGCCTCGCCGCCTGGCGCGGCACCGCCCGCGGCACCGTCGTCACCGAGCTCGCCCCCACGCTGCGTGGGAGTCGGATCCGCGCCTACGGCGCCCTCGACCTGCACGGGAGCGACGGGAGTCGTGGCCGCGCCGAGATCACCCGCGAGGGGCTCGTACGCGTGGAGGTCCGCGATCCACGCGGGGGCACGCTTAGCCTCAACGCCCCGCTCAAGTAGCAGCGCGGCGTGCGAGAATCTGAAGCATGTTGAAGGCATCGCGACCGGCACCACTCGACCCTTCGGCGATCGCCGCCGTCCGTCGCCCCTTTGATGAGGCGGACATGTTCCCGCCGAAGGTCTATCACGATCAGGAGATCTTCAACTGGGAGTCGCAGGAGATCTTCCGCCACGAGTGGCGCTGCGTCGGCCGCGAAGAGGAGACACCAAACGTTGGCTCCTACCGCCTCCTTGAGTTCGCTGGCGAGCAGGTCATCATCTCGCGCGGTGAAGACAACAAACTGCACGCCTTCATCAATGCCTGCCGGCACCGCGGCGCAACACTGATTGAGGGGCCACAGGACGGAAAGCCAGATTGCGGCGAGGCGAAGAAGATCGTCTGCCCGTATCACGCCTGGGTCTACGGCCCGGATGGGAAGCTCCTAAAGGCGAAACACACTGACGACCTGAAGCGATTCGATCCTCGCGAGTACGACCTTGTGCCGCTCCGCTGTGAGACCTGGCAGGGCTTCGTCTTCCTGACGCTCGACAAGGCGGCCGAACCACTCCTCACGTATCTCGACGATCTCGTTGACGTGTTTGCGCGATTCGAGTTTGAACCGCTGCGACTCGCGAAGCGCGAGGTGTATGACGTTGCCGCCAACTGGAAGATCTTGGTGGAGAACTACTCCGAGTGCTATCACTGCCCAGGCGTGCACCCACAACTCAACGCGCTGACACCGTACGACCTTGGTGAAGATATCCCCGCGCGCGGACTCTGGAAGGGCGGCTGGCAGCCGCTCGTCGGCGAAGCGCTCACCATGGGCCTCGACAAGGGTTCGCACGAGCGACCGTGGCTGAAGGGGATGACAGAGACCGATGCAAAGCGCATCCAGTACTTCGCCGTCTGGCCAAACCTGCTGCTCTCACTGCACCCTGACTACCTCATGGTGCACATGATCGAACCGCTCGGACCTGGACGATCGCGCGTCGTCTGCGACTGGTTCGTGCATCCGGACACGATGAAGCTCCCAACCTACGACTTCTCCGATGCGCATGGCTTCTGGGATTTGACGAATCGCCAGGACTGGCACGTCTGCGAACTTCAACAGCGCGGCACCGCCTCCACCATGCTCCCTCCGGGCCGCTACAGCGAGCTCGAGGCGAGCGTCCAGGCCTTTGACCTAATGGTTGCCGATCGCTACGCCGCGGACGGGAAGCGCACCCCACGCGGCTGGGCGGCGGGACTCGCGCCGGGCGACATGGAAGGGATCGACTTCAGCGATCGTCAGGCGGCACGCGCCGCGATCGCCGCAAAGCTCAACGCCTCCGTCGAATCGCGCTAGGCGATCTCGTCGGTCGGTTCCCCTGCAGGGTTCCCTGGGCCCTGTTCACGCCCAATGATCTTGAAGCGCTGATCAGGCAGCTTCAGCGGCGCGCGTTCAAGCGCGGCGCGCGCGAGCATCTCACCGACGGCAGGCGCCTGCTTGAAGCCGTGACCTGACCCCCCGCCAGCGATCCAGGCGCGTGGGTTCTCCGGATGATGATCAAGGACGTAGTGCCAGGTCAGCGTGCGCTCGTGTTGACAGGCGCGACTCTCGTGGAGCGGCGCATCAAGGAGTGCGGGAAATCGGATCCCCGCACGCTGTCGCGCAACCTGCAGTGACTCGTCCGCCGCCTCACTCGGCCACTTCACATCCGGATTGAACGATCCCGCATCAAAATCAGGGCCAACCTTTGCGCCGTGTCCGCTCTCGTTTGGAATCCCCCAGACACCGATCCCCGCGTCAATCCAGGTTGGAATCTCCCCAACGCCCATCCCCTTTGCATTGAAATACGCAACATCTCTGCGGACAGGCGTGATCTCGGCAGGTGTGTCTGCGCCCACGAGATCTGGGAAGAGTCCGGGCAGTGATGAGCCTGCCGCCCAGACCACCGCACCCGCAGCGATTGGCGCGCCGTTCTCTTCGAGCGCACTTCCATCTTCTGCTGGCCGCGCGCGTCCCTGCACCAGCGTGCCGCCCGCCTGCGTGAAGGCACGTGCGGCGGCGCGCACGCCGTTCGCCGCGCGCAAGAATCCGGCGGTAGGTTCGTAGAGGACAGAGGCGAGTGCGGCGGGGCTCATCGCCGGCCAGCGCTTCACCGCCTCATCCGCGCTGATTCGCTCGTGCGGTACGCCAGCGGCGCGCAGTCGCTTCTCGGATTCGCCCTCCCATAGGCCAAGATCAGAGATGCACCAGGCAACGCCACTCTCAACAAAGAGTTCTTCTCCACTCATGGCGCCGAGCGCCTTCCATGCGGCAAGCGACTTGC
>CAIZYO010000204.1 GCA_903937225.1 uncultured Chloroflexota bacterium
CGCGCGTACTCGCCTCGCCCGCCCACCAACGGTACGCGCGCGTACCCAAGTGCCGCCACACGCTCCGTTGCCTCATCGAGTGACATGCGCGTGCCCGGGAGGAGGGGGAGGCTCCCCTCCACAAGTGCGGTCGGGTCGGCGCTGTTCTGGAGCGCCGCGAGGAGTGAGGTGACGAGGATGCGTGACTCGCCACTCCCCCATGCGGCGAGTGCAGCAACACGTCCGGCCGACTCATCCACCACAAGTTCGCCGCGCTCATATGGGAGTGAGCTGCGCGGCTCAAGCAGCGTGATGCGTTCAGGATCCGCGCTCCATGCGCGCAGCGAATCAGCGACTCGCTCTGCTACCTCAGGGTTGCGAGCGATCCAGACCAGCCGCGCATCACGCGCAAGCGCAGCACCGAGCACGCCTTTTGCCGCGTGCGGAACATGGATCAGCGACGCGGCGTGATCGCGACGGAGTCGCTGCTGGAGTTCAGCGAACTGCGAACTTGCGTGCAGGCGCGCAAGGAGCGCAGCGAGCGCAACGCGCGAACCGCTCACCGCTCGGAGTCGCTTCGGTCGCCCTCACCGAGTGGCTTGCGCCAACCGTGCGCCGTCTTGCGAATTCCGTCACTCCCAGCCGGTCCACCCACTTCACCTGCACCTGGCAGGTTCGCGGGGTCTGCGGCACTCCCGCTCTCAGGCTCCGGGAGCTTCCAGTTGTTGAACGCGGTCGCCGCCTTGTTGAGACCAGAGCGTGCCCAGGTTTCGATCGCCTCGCCCGCCGCCGCGTTGATCTCTGGGAGTCGCAACCGCTCCGCTGCGCTGAACTCGCTCAGCACGTGCTGTTGTGCGGTGCCGCTCTCGCGCGGATCGCCGATGCCGACACGAAGGCGTGGATACTGATCACTCCCTAGCTCCGCCTCAATGGAGGCGAGTCCGTTATGTCCGCCATCACTCCCACGCTCGCGGAACCGCAGTGAGCCGAACGGGATGCTGAAATCGTCCACTACCACCAGGAGCTGGTTGACAGAGACGCGCTCCGATGCGAGGAGTTTCCGCACCGCGATCCCTGAATCATTCATGTACGTCATTGGCTTAGCCATCACCAGGTCAAGGCCAAGCACACGCCCCGCGTGCACCGCTGAGGCGTCACGCTCCTTGCCGCCCCCCTTCCACTTCACGCGATCCGCGAACGCATCAACGATGAGCCAGGCAATGTTGTGCCTGGTGAAGCGGTACTTCTCGCCTGGGTTGCCGAGCCCCACCACGATGCGACGATCTAGGCTCACGTCTTCTCCTTGCTCACTTCTTTGTGGCCGCAGCGCGCTTCACGGCTGCAGTATGCGCGCGAAGGATGCGTTCCTGCTCACGCCACATCGCAGCCTGCGACGTTGCCGTTGCATGATCCCAGCCGCAGAGGTGAAGGGCGCCGTGGACGGCGAGGAGGCGCACCTCATCGGCAACGGAGTGTTGGGTCTTTCCATCCGTCCCCCCGCGACCTTCGCGCGCCTGTTCTATTGCCCGATCGACACTGATCACAATGTCGCCGAGCGGCACACTCGCCCCCGTTTTCGGCGAGCGAACCGCGCGACGGCGCGGGCGTGCTGCTCGTCGGACGCCAGGGCGCGCTGGGTATTCATGCGGATCAAGGAGTGGAAAGCTGAGCACATCCGTTGGACCACGTTTCCCCATGTGCGTTGCATTCAACGTTGCAATCGTCGCATCATCCACAAGGGTGAGTGCCACTTCGCCATGAGGGGGCGCATCAGATGTGCGAAGTGCGCGCACAACGAGTGCGGCGAGTTCGGTTGATGTGATGCTGACTCCGCCTCGACGCTGCCGAGTGACGCGGGCGCGCGGGCCTGCGTCGCGACTCATCCGAGTGCTGCGAGCG
>CAIZYO010000205.1 GCA_903937225.1 uncultured Chloroflexota bacterium
GGGGTGATCGTTGCGCTGATTGCGGTGCCGGGAAGTGCACTCTGGTCAGCACGTGCCGACGTGATCGGCGCGAGTGGGAGTGTGATCACCATTGTCGTTGCGCTTGCCGGCGCTGTCGCACTGGTCGCAGCAGTGCTACGAGTCCTGCTTGTTGGCCTCTCACAGAAGAGTCGTGATGTTGAGCGGACAGAGGTCCGTAGGGTCACACACCCAATCACGATCGCAATGATTACTGGAACGATTTTGATTGCGGGTGCCGCCGCAGGCGTCATTGATGTTGAATCTGCCGCCTCTGAGTTGCTGCGACCGGCGCCTGATGCAACGGTGGTGCCAGGAGATCTCCCCTAGCAACTACTCCTCGTCGGAGAGCACCCAGTCGTCAACGCCACGTGTGTATTCCACAAGTTCACCCGGCGTGAACCAGAGGGCGATCTCTGCCGCTGCAGTCTCCGGTGCATCGGATGCGTGAATCAAGTTCTTCGCCGTCTCAAGGCCAAAGTCGCCGCGGATCGTCCCCGGTGCCGCTTCATGCGGCTTCGTCGCACCAACCATTGAGCGCACAACGGTGATGGCGTTCGGCCCCTCAAGGACGAGGGCAACGACTGGCCCCGATGTGATGAAGTCAACAAGCCCGGCGAAGAATGGTCGGGCCGCGTGCACCGCATAGTGCGTCTCGGCGAGCTTCCTGCTCACAGGCATCAACTTCATCGCAACGATCTTCAGACCGCGATCCTCAAAGCGCGAGATGACGCGACCAGCAAGGAGTCGCTGGACGCCATCTGGCTTGACGAGGACAAGGGTGCGCTCTGACTTCATGGTGAGAGCCTAGCCGATCACCGCGTTCGGGGCTGAAGTAGCGATGGGTCAAGGTCGCCTCGCGCCGCCGCGCGTCGGAGTGCCGCGACCGTCGTTCGAGGCGCGGAGAGGCCAACCCGGAAGCCGCCAACCTTGACGAGGCGGCGTGCGACACGGAGAAGATCGGCCGGGCGCACGCGCATGATCTCGGCGAGGAGATCTGGGAGCTCTTGTGGTGATCGACGGAGGAGACGCTGGCTCGCATGCCACTCCGCGAGCCCTCGCGGATCATCCGCTGCACGCTCAAGTCGCCCAGCAAGATAGGCACGTGCGCGCTCAATCTCGCCCTCGCTCGGAACTTCGCGCGCGAGGCGACGAAGTGCCGCCGTCACCAACTGCAGCGCGGGGATCACCTTTGAGGGGTCGGCGCCGCCGGAAACGATGAAGGCACCCGCATCTGCGTACTCAACGCTGCTCGCACTGATGTCGTAGACCAAGCCACGCTCTTCGCGAAGCTCAAGGAAGAGTCGGCTCGCAGAACCGTCGCCAAGGATCGTTGAGAGGAGCTCAAGAGCTGGTGCATCCGGATCCTCTCGCCGCAACGCGGGGAGGCCAATGGCGAACTGTGCCTGCTCACCATCTCGGATCTTCGCAACAAACCCTTCGCCACGCGCAGAGACGCGCGTCAACGCGGTGCGACCGCCGACAGTACGCGGCGGGGTGGCCTGCTCTCCGAGTGATGCGCGCACTGCCCGAGCGACCCCCTGTGCGTCAGCGAGGGTGAGGTCACCTGCGATCGCGAGGGTGGTTGCCGCGGGCGTGTAGGTGCGCTCATGAAAGCGAGTGACCGCTTCATGCCGAAGTGCGCGGACCTCCGCAGGTCGTCCTGCGATCTCCCTTCCAAGTGCATGCACGCCAAAGAGGGCGCGATCCAACGCCGTCCCCGCCTGTTCACTCGGATCATCGTCGTACGAGCGGATCTCTTCAATCACGATCTGACGCTCAATGCGCATGTGCTCTGGGTGCAGGAGTGGTGAAAGCGCCACCGCGCCGATCAGCCGTGCCGCCTCCACCGCAACGGCTTGAGGAACATGGATCCAGTAGATCGTGCTCTCTCGATCAGTACCCGCATTTGACGTTGCGCCAAGCGACTCCATCGCGTGGGCGAGAGCGGCGGAGTTTTCTGCGCCGGGAATTCCACGAAAGCAGAGATGCTCAAGCAGGTGTGCCGCTCCGCGCTCCGACGGGCGCTCGTGCCGTGAGCCTGCACCGATCGCAATGGCAATCGCAACACTTCGTGCCGCTGGGGTGTGGATGAAGACCGACGATTTGAGGGAGCCCCTGCGAAGCGCGCGGGAGCGAATCGCGCCGTGTTTCAGGAGTCGCTACGCCCAGGCTCCGAAGCGTCGGAGGCGGCGTCAGCACTCGGCCACGCCTGCGTTGGACGTTCTATCTGCACATACTCTTCGCCCCGGTACTCAAGCCAGGTTCGCACCGGCTCACTTCGCGGGATGGTCGCGCCGGCGCGATACTCAATCTCTACAACGGCGTCGTTACTACGCAACGTGTACCGAAGGTGGCCAGGCTCAGAGAGGTCAAACTCGACGCTCTGAAATGCGTCCACATTGATCGTGATGGTGAGTGGCGTGAAGATGGAGGAGATCTCTGGGTCGTCGCCAAGGACCTCCTCAACCCAGCCCATCCCTCGGGCGATGAGCTCCCCACCCACGTGGTGCTCATAGGCAACGGTCTGCCGAAGCAGCGGACGGAGGACGTTCGCCTTATCCGCGCGCAGGATCGCAAGTCCTCGATTCACAAAGAGGCCTGGTGCCTGCTCGTCGTGGTCATGATCCATGAGAGGGAGAGCCTAGCGCAGCCGCCTTCGTGCCGCGAGCACGCGCCCGCCGATCCCCCGCCCCGCCTATCATCGGCTCGTGCGCTACGCCATTGATCTAGGGAACAGCGCCGCGAAGGTCGGCTGCCTCCGCGAAGGCGCCCTCGTCTCGCTGCGCGTCGCCGCCCCTGCGAACCCCCGTGATGCTGGAGCCTGGCGCGCCGTCGCTGAGGCGCTCCTCGACCTCGCTGCGAGCGAAGGGGGTCCTGCCACCGAACTCGTCGTTGGGAGCGTCGTCCCCGACGGTACCGCGGCGCTCCGCGACGTTGCCGCGGCGCGAACGATCGCAATTGACGTGCTTCGAAGTGGGGATCTCCCACTCGTCTCCCGCCTTGAGGAGCCTGAACGCATCGGCGTCGATCGCGCCCTCGCCGCCTGGTTCACGTATGCGCAACACGGTGTGCCGAATCACCGCGGTGCGATTGCGGTGACGCTCGGTACGGCGCTCACACTAACGTGCGTCAGCCGCGCAGGTGAGCTTCTCGGTGGTGCAATCGCCGCATCACCACTTCTCGCCGCGCGTGCACTCGCGAGTGGAACCGCTGCGCTTCCCGAAGTCACCCTCTATGACGAGAGCCCAGAGATTCCAGGGCCGATCGGCGCGTCAACGGAGAGCGCACTCGCCGCTGGGATCTTGCGCAGCGCGCGTGGCGGTCTCACGGCACTGATTGAAGAGAGCGTCGCCGAAATGGAGCGACGCGACCCAGGGTCGCCAGCGCCGGCAATCAGCCTCACGGGTGGTGCGGCAACTGCGGGCTGGAGCGCAGGCATCCGCGCCGATCTCCGTGACCCGGATCTTGTGGTGCGCGCACTCCTCGCCCTCCCGCGGAGCGTCCGCACATGAGCGGCGGGCCAACTGGCGCCAACGGACCACTGACCGGGCGACTGATCGTGCTCGGCATCACTGGATCGATCGCCGCATTCAAGGCTCCGGAGATTGTTCGCGCACTGCGCGCTGCAGGCGCTGACGTACAGGCACTGCTCACGCCAGCCGCAACACGATTCGTCTCACCGCTCACGCTACGCACGCTGACCGGACACGCCGTTGATGCCGATCTCCTTGACCTGCTCCCGGATGGTCGCATCGGTCACATCGTCGCCGCCGATAGCGCCGATGCAATCCTCGTCGCACCCGCAACGGCGCAGTGGCTCGGCGCCATGGCGGGCGGACTCGCTGGGGACGTGGTGACCGCCACCTGCCTCGCCACCACCGCACCAGTTGTTGTTGCCCCCGCAATGGATGGTGAGATGTGGGCGCATCCGGCAACCGCCACGAACGTCGCGCGACTCACCAACGACTTCGGCTACACGGTCGTGACACCAGAGAGCGGCGCGCTTGCATCCGGGAGTAGCGGCGTCGGTCGACTCCCTGAACCTGCCACGCTCGTTGAGGCGCTCGTGGCGTCAATTGGGAGCACGCCGATCCGCGAGCCGAACGAGGCGCGGCGGCCACCACTCGTCCCTTCAGGCGATCTCTCTGGCCGACGAGTCGTTATCACCGCGGGTGGCACAGAGGAGCCGATCGATGCGGTGCGCATCCTGGCGAATCGCTCGTCAGGGCGGCAGGGGGTCGCCCTCGCCGAAGCGGCACGCGATCGCGGCGCTGATGTGGTGCTGATCGCTGCGCGCGTTGCCATCCCGCTCCCTGAAGGGGTGGAGATCGTCCGCGTCGCCACCGTTGCCGACCTTGACGCAGCACTCCGCATCGCCCTCCTGCCGCCGCCTGCCGGCGCAGCGGCGACCCCTGCGGATCTCTTCATTGCCGCCGCAGCCGTCTCTGACTTCCGAATGGCTGGTGGGCCGAGCAAGGAGAAGCTGCGTCGTGATGGTGCGCTCACCCTCCACCTTGAGCCGACCCCTGACCTCCTTGCTGCGATCGCCGCCGCGCTCGGGCCACGTGCGAATCGAGCAACCAAACTGATCGGCTTCTCCGCTGAGAGCGGTGCAACGAAGCGCGCGGCAGAGAAGCTCACCGCGAAGGACCTTGATTGCATCGTTGCGAATGATGTGAGTGCGCCAGGGATCGGTTTTGAGAGTGCGGAGAACGCGGTCGAGATCCTGCACGTTGACGGGAGCACGCAGCGAATTGGCCCAGCACCGAAGCGTGTGGTTGCCGACGGAATCCTTGATCAGGCGGTGCGACTCCTGAGTGAGACGACGCGCGGATGAACGCGCAGGGTGCGGTGCGACGTACCAGCGTCGCAACACTGCAAGGGTTCCGAGACGCGGGCCAGCGATTCGCGGTGCTGACCGCCTACGATCGGGCGACCGCTGAACTCGCTGAGGCGGCGGAGATCCCCGCAATCCTCGTGGGCGACTCACTCGCGCAGGTTGCACTCGGCCATGAGAGCACCGTGCGCGTTGGGATGAGCGAGATGCTCCACCACGTTGCGGCGGTCGTTCGTTCAAGTCGCACCGCGTTAGTGATTGCCGACATGCCCTTCCTCTCATACGTTGATGTCGCCACCGCAGCAACGAACGCGAGCGCCTTCCTGCGTGACGCGGGCGCGGGCGCCGTGAAGCTTGAGGGGGGTGCAGAGATGGCGCCGATCGTCCGAGCACTCGTGGAGAGCGGCGTCCCCGTCATTGGGCATATCGGTTTCACCCCGCAGTCGGCACTGCAGCTCGATCGCGCACGCGCCCAGGGGAAGGAGCCAGCAGCGGCGGCACAGCTCCTCGCCGATGCGCTCGCGCTGCAGGCGGCTGGCGCCGCCGCGATCGTCATTGAACTGGTACCCGCCGAACTCGCCGCGCTCATCACGCAGCGGCTCACCATTCCCACGATCGGTATCGGCGCTGGAGCGGGCTGCTCTGGCCAGGTGCAGGTCGTCCCCGATCTGCTCGGAATCCTTTCAGGCCCACCGCCACGCCACGCTGGCGAATACGCCACGCTGCGCGATCAGGCACTGGCTGGACTGACGAAGTGGCGTGCCGATGTTGCGACAGGGGCTTTTCCAACGAGCGCGCAGAGCATCCCCGCGAGTGATGAGCTTCGCGCCGCACTCGCGCTGATGGAGTGATGCAGCGCATCCAGAGCCGCGCCGAGCTCGCCACTGCACTGCGTGCAGCACCACGACCGATCGGCTTCGTTCCCACGATGGGGGCGCTCCACGCCGGTCACGCCGCGCTGATCCGCGCAGCGCGCGCGGAGTGCGCAACGGTCGTCGTCTCCATCTACGTGAATCCGACGCAGTTCTCCGCTCCAGCAGATCTCGCCACCTATCCACGCACCATTGACGCAGATGCCACCCTCGCTGAGTCACATGGTGCCGACGTGCTCTTCCATCCGAGCGATGCAGAGATTTACCCGCCTGATGAGGCGGTGCCGCCCATTGACCCAGGGCCGCTCGCGCTGCGTCTCGAAGGGGCGGCGCGACCAGGGCACTTTGTCGGCGTCGCTACCGTGGTCTCACGACTCTTTGATCTCGTGACGCCCGACCGAGCCTATTTCGGTGAAAAGGATGCGCAGCAGCTGCGCGTCGTGGAGTGGATGAGTGCGCGGCGCACCTCTGCGCCACCGGTCAGCATCCGTCGTGTGCCA
>CAIZYO010000206.1 GCA_903937225.1 uncultured Chloroflexota bacterium
CGGTGCCAGCGTGAGGAAGATCGGCTCCATCTCCTTCACTGGTGCGGCGTCGCCGCCCACCATCATGCAGTAGCCGTTCTCAAGACCCCAGACACCACCCGAAGTTCCGGCATCAATAAAGTGGATGCCGTGCCCAGCAAGCTTCTCGTGTCGGCGGATCGTGTCGTGGAAGTTGGAGTTGCCTCCATCAATGATCGTGTCGCCTTTCCCAAGGAGTGGGATGAGTTCGTCGATCATGGCCTCGGTTGCATCGCCGCTCGGCACCATCACCCAGACCTTTCGTGGAGATGGGAGCGCGGCAACGAGGTCCTTCACGCTGTAGGTGGGGGTGGCGCCATCTTTTGCGATCTCGTCGGTCTTCTCTCGCGAGCGGTTCCAGATGGCTACCTCATGTCCGCCTCGAAGGAGGCGCTTGACCATGTTGCCGCCCATCTTTCCAAGACCAATAAATCCGATCTTCA
This sequence comes from uncultured Chloroflexota bacterium, assembly GCA_903937225.1. Lineage (GTDB taxonomy): Bacteria > Chloroflexota > Limnocylindria > Limnocylindrales > Limnocylindraceae > Limnocylindrus. Next base: position 462 of record CAIZYO010000206.1, read on the forward strand.
CAGGAGCCTCCTCACTTGTGGCCACACCTGGGCCGTCACTGAGATGCTAGCGCGTGCGTGCGACCCGCTGTGGATCAGGCACTAAGCGCGCGGCGGAAGAGCGACTCCACCGCTGCGAGCCCAGCGTCTGGGTTCGAGCCGAGGTGGATGCGAAGGATCGGCAGATCATGGGCCACAAGTGAACGTGCGTCACCAAGTGCCTGTGCGTCAACAAGTTGACCGAAGGTGAAACTGCTCCCAGGAATCTCAAGGTCGTGCGGTCGTCCTGCAACGAGTTGGATAAACCAGCCGATCGGCGCGCCGCCCTTGTGCAGCTGCCCCGTTGAATGGAGGAAGCGCGGACCGTAGCCAACGGTGGTGGCGCGGTGTGTCCCATCGCGCAGCAGCAGGCGGAGTGCGGTGAGCGCCGCCGTCCTTTCGGACGTGGTGGCGACGTACGCATGGATGCCAATGTAGCCGCGCTGCGCAAGTCGCTGGAGCTGACCGGCAACAAGTTTCACCGCGTCATCTGCAAATGCGGCGGGGAGCGCGCCGTCTACCCAGAGCTGAAGTGGCCCGTCGGCACACTTCGGAGTCAGTTCTGGGAGTGCGCCAGTTGCGGCGAGTTCACCGAGCACTGCGCTGGTGTTCTGCTTGGACTCGGTCACATTCGGCTCATCAAATGGATTGATGCCCAGAACGACGCCTGCGATCGCTGTTGCCGCCTCCCAGTGAAGGAACTCTCCGCCAAGATCAATGGCGTCACTCAGCGTGTAGCTGATGACGGGGTGTCCTGCCGCCGCAAGTTCGTTGAGTCGGTTCTCAGCGGACGTTCCATCTGCAGCACGTGGTGCGCGGCCGCCGTTTAGCGCGATGCGCACGAAGAGGCGATCGTCCTGGTAGCTCTCAAGCGCGCCGAGCGGTTCAAGGTCAACGGGGACGACGCCTACGCCCTGCTTTCCCGTGCTCTCAGCAACGAGCTGCTCTGCCCATGCGCCGAAGCCGTGGATCGGCTCATCAACGAGGAGGGTCAACTTATCGCGCCCCTCGCGCGCGAGCGCTCCAATGATCACGCCGAGCGCAACGGCACGGTTGGCGGTTGGCTCTGGCTCGCGCAGCTGGGCGGCAGCGACGGCGCCTGCAGCGAGCAGCGAATCCAGGTCAATGCCAAGAAGGCTTGCTGGCACGAGCCCAACAAAGCTAAGTGCGGAGTAGCGTCCACCAATGTCAGCGGGGTTCAAGAAGCGTTCGAGCATCCGCTCGTTCCCCGGAATCCCATCAATGCTTGGCGAGGGGTCGCTGATTGCGATCATTGAAGCGAACGGATCTTCGCCTTGATTGAGCGCGCTTGAGATCCATCCCGCCGCATAGGCGGCGAACGAGAGCGTCTCCGTGGTGGTGCCAGACTTGCTTGCAACGATCACCAGCGTCTTGGCAGGGTTGAGGCCAACGAGCGCCGCCGCAACCGCCTCCGGGTCCGTGGAGTCACAGACGCGAATCTTCAGCCACTCGCTGATCGATGCGAACGCGGTGGCGAGCACTTCGGGGGCGAGAGAGGAGCCACCCATCCCCGCCACGATTGCCGTGGTGAATCCTGCGTCGCGCACCTTCTCACCGAACGCTTCAAGAGCTGGGACCTGCTCGGTGAAGTGCGCTGGCGCGTCGAGCCAGCCGAGCCGATTTGCGATCTTCGCCTGCACTTCAGCGTCACGGCTCCAGAGTGTGACGTCCTTATCGGCAAGTCGCGTCGCCCACTCTTCGCTGCGCGCGCGCTCGAACACTGCGCTGATTGCTGCGAGATCTGAAGCGCGGCCGACGCGTGCAGAGAAGGGGAGTCGTAGCTCGCCGCTCATCCCTGCTCCTTCTCAATCTGTTGCACCTTGTTGGTGCGGCGGACAAATCGCTCGGCGTCACTCGGCGTGGCGGCGAGGAATGCGGCGAGCACCGTGGCTGCGGTTGCGGAGTCAATCACCTTTGAACCGAGCGAAAGCACATTCATGGCGTCGTGAACCACACCCTGCTCCGCTGATGCGGGATCATGCGCAATGGATGCACGAATACCGTTGAACTTGTTCGCGGCGATCGTGACGCCGATCCCTGAGCCGCAGATCAGCAGGCCGCGCTCTGCACCACCGCGCTGCATCAGTTCGGCTACCGCACGTGACGCATCCGGGTAGTCGTCTGTGAGATCGCTCCCGTCGCCACCAAGGTCGATCCCCTCCCAGTCAGGGGCGATCGTCTGAAGTTCGTTGAGCAGTGCAGCCTTGAGCGCAGCACCTGCGTGATCTGCGGCAATCGCGAGCTTACGAGCCGACACCTCAGCTGACCTGATGACCATCGTGGAGGTGCGGCGTTGGGATCACGCCGCGGTGCGTTCCAGCGATTACGCCGCGCGCAACCTCTGCAATCCGCTCCGGTGTGAAGCCGAACTCGGCGAAGAGTGTTGGTGCTGGCGCCGATGCACCGAAGCGATCCATGGCGATGATTGCGCCATCACTCCCCGTCCAGCGATCCCATCCGAGGCTGACCCCGGCTTCGATGCCGACGCGCGCGCGCACCGCGGCGGGGAGGACTGACTCGCGGTACGCAGCGTCTTGATCGCCGAAGAGTTCGAGGCATGGCGCTGAGACCACGCGCGTAGGCGTGCCTGAAGCTTCCAGGAGTTCTGCTGCGGAGACGGCGAGGTGTACCTCTGAGCCTGTTGCAATGAGGATCGCTTGCGCCTGTGCACTCGCTTCACGCACAACATATGCGCCGCGCTTTACGCCAGCCGCCGCTCCAGTGATGGAGCCAGGTAGCACGGGCAGCTTCTGTCGCGTGAAGGCGAGCACCGTCGGTGCGCTGCGTCGTTCAATAGCAACGCCCCATGCATGTGCCGCTTCGTTTGGATCTCCTGGGCGGAAGAAGCGCAGGTTTGGGATGGCACGGAGTGCGGCGTAGTGTTCAACCGGCTGGTGCGTTGGCCCGTCCTCGCCAAGTCCAATGGAGTCATGAGTGAAGACGAAGATGCTGCCGAGTCCAGCAAGTGCTGCGAGTCGGAGCGAGCCGCGCATGTAATCGCTGAAGGTGAGGAAGGTGGCGCTGAACGGGATCAGTCCGCCGTGATACGCGATCCCGTTGGTGATCGCCGCCATCGCGTGCTCGCGCACGCCGAAGCTGATGTTGCGACCAGACTCCGTTGCGGTGAAGCGGCCGCCCTCATGAATGTCGGTGAGGTTCGACTCAGAGAGGTCGGCGCTGCCGCCGATCAGTTCTGGCAGCACCGCGGCGAGCGCCTTGATGCTCGACTGGCTGACGTTGCGCGTTGGCGCATCACCGCCAAGTTCGTATACGGGCAGCGCGTGCCCCCAGCCGCTCGGCAGCCCGCCCGCCATGCGGCGCTGGAGTTCCGCCGCCTCTGCAGGGAAGGCGGTCGCGTAGGCGAGGAGTCGCTTGGTGTGCGCCGCAACGAGCGTTTCACCACTGGTGATCGCGCCGCGGTAGAACTCGGCAACATCTGCGGGAACGTCGAAGGTTGCATCTGGATTTGCGCCGTATGCCGCCTTCGTGAGTTTCACCTCGTCTGGGCCGAGTGGTGCGCCGTGTGACTTCTGGCTCCCTGCCTTGTTCGGCGAACCGAAACCGATCACGGTGCGAATTGCGATAAGGCTCGGTCGGTCATCCTTGATTGCTGCGTTGATCGCTGCATCAATGGAGGCAACGTCGTTGCCGTCAGCAACGCTGCTGGTGTGCCAGCCGTAGGCGTCAAAGCGCTTCTTTACATCTTCCGACCAGGCGGTTGATGTTGGTCCATCAAGTTGAATCAGGTTGTCATCCCAGAGGTAGATCAACTTGCCGAGCTTCAGGTGCCCCGCGAGTGATGCCGCCTCGGAGGCGAGCCCTTCTTGGAGGTCGCCGTCTGAGACGATCGCGAAGACGCGGTGATCAATCACGGTGTGCCCTGGTCGATTGAATTCTTCGGCGAGGCGCCGCTCGGCGATCGCCATACCGACACCGTTCGCGAATCCCTGGCCGAGCGGACCCGTGGTGGCTTCAACGCCGGCGGTGAGGCCGTACTCCGGGTGGCCAGGTGTGAGAGAGCCCCACTGTCGGAATGACTTCAGATCATCAATCGTGAGCCCGTAGCCGGTGAGGTGAAGTAGCGAATAGAGGAGCGCGCTGGCGTGACCGTTGGAGAGGACGAAGCGGTCGCGGTCGAACCAGCCAGGGGTACGAGGCGCATGGCGGAGGTGGCGTGTCCAGATCGTGTGTGCCATCGGCGCGCAACCCATCGGGGCGCCGGGGTGGCCAGAGTTTGCCGCCTGGACGGTGTCAATTGCGAGGGTGCGGATTGTGGTGATTGCGGACTGCTCGAGTCGTGGATCCATAGGTAACCCCCTCGATGTTGGCTGGTGTCCGTTGATTGTAGACTCCCTCGGAGTCAGTAGTACTGGAGGCGCAATGCCCCGAAGAAACCTCATGGGCCGTCGTCCAACGAGCGTGCGCGCGGTCGCCGAAGTTGGCGTGCTGGTCGCCATGCTGATCTGGGCGGCGAACTTCACGGTGGTGAAGGCGGCGGTCACCGCGTGGCCAGTGCTCCCCTTTTCCGCGATCCGGATCACGGCGGCAGGACTGATCGTGCTCCTCTGGACGCAACTACGCGGCGGGAGCATCCGAATGGCTCCGCGCGACCTTCTGATCACTGGCGCATTCGGCGTGATCGGCCAAGGGACCTATCAACTCCTTTGGGCTGGGTCGCTCGGAACCATCAATGCTGGAACGAGCGCACTGCTGATCTCCGTGACACCGTTCCTTACCGCCATCTTTGCCGCGCTCTTCCGCATTGATCCGCTGCGGCCGGCAACAGTTGCTGGTGGCTTGATCGCGTTTGCGGGCGTGACCGCCGTTGCACTTGGCGAAGGTGCGGGTGCGTTTGGAGGGACAACCGCTGGCGTCACTGCAACGCTGCTCGCCGCCGCCTGTTGGGCTTCGTATCTTCTCGCCGGCGCACGGGTGATCCCGCGCACTGGCGCACTCGCGTTCACGGGGTGGAGCATGGTGATCGGTGGGGCTGTGTTGATTCCCTTCGGCGCGAGTCAGTGGACGGACCTCGGTTCGCCAGCAATCCCAGCCGTTGCACTGTTTGGCATCCTCTATGCCACCTTCGGTTCAAGTAGCCTTGCAAACGTCCTCTACTTCACCGCTGTCCCCGTGGTTGGCCCCGCGCGCGTGGCGAGTTTCCAGCTCCTTGTCCCGTTTCTTGCCGTGGTGATTTCCGCGGTTGTCCTTGGTGAGGCACTCGAACCGGTTCAGGCAATCGGCGGTGCGCTCATCTTGCTCGGCATCTGGGCTGGTCGCCAAACCCAACTCCCATTCCGACGCCGGCTGCGATAGACTCCGTCAGGCTCGCTCGGTAGTCACCGAGCGCCCCGCCCATACAGAGGAGGCAGAGGGGACGAGATGGCGACGAAGTTTGTGTTCGTCACCGGTGGCGTCACCTCCTCCCTCGGCAAGGGAATCACCGCCGCATCTGTTGGCCTCCTCCTTAAGGCGCGCGGCCTGCGCATCTCCGTCATCAAGCTTGATCCGTATCTCAACGTTGATCCAGGCACCATGTCGCCGTACCAGCACGGCGAGGTCTACATCACCGATGACGGCGCAGAGACGGATCTCGACCTCGGTCACTACGAACGCTTCATTGACGTGAACCTCTCCCAAGCGTCGAACGTCACGACCGGTCGCATCTACTCCACCGTGATCGCACGAGAGCGCCGCGGCGACTATCTCGGTGGGACCGTGCAGGTGATCCCGCACATCACCAATGAGATCAAGGAGCGCGTCCTGCGTCTCGGTGGCGACGATGTTGATGTTGTCATCGTTGAAGTGGGTGGAACGGTGGGAGACATTGAGTCACTGCCGTTCATTGAAGCGATTCGTCAACTCAAGAAGGACGTTGGTCGCGGAAACTCGCTCTACATCCACGTGACCCTCCTTCCAGAACTCGCCGCAACTGGCGAACTGAAGACGAAGCCAACGCAACACTCGGTGAAGGAGCTGCGCGGCAGCGGCATTCAGCCCGAC
>CAIZYO010000207.1 GCA_903937225.1 uncultured Chloroflexota bacterium
CATTGCCGCCTGCGCCTGTTCGCGCGTCGTCCCTGGCAGGATGCGGCTATCTACGGTGAGCGTTGCGGAACCTGGGAGGACGTTGGAGCGAATCCCTGAGGCGATGATCGTTGGGGCGAAGGTATCGCGCAGCACGGCGCGCAGTGCACGGAGGAGCTCAGGGGCGCAGCCGGCGGTTGGCGCTTCGCTGTTCAGTGGCGCTGCGTCGCTGAAAGTCTTCTCCGCGAGGAGGCGCTCGAGCCGAGCGATAGCCGCTTCAGGGAGTGCGGCGCGGAGCGCGTCAACGAGGGCTTCGTTCTCTTTGACGAACTGCACAGGACCAGGGACTGAGACGCGCTCCACGATCTGCGCGGCGCGCAAGAGGGCGTTGTCGCTGTCCGGCATGGAGGCGTGACCCCAGCGCCCGCTCACCGTGATGGCGAATCGAGCGAAGCCCTTTTCGGCAACCTGGAGCGGATAGATGCGTCGGCCCGCGGCGGTGATCGTCATCCCGCCCGCCTCAGTGAGGCCAACCGCAGCGTCAAGCCAGTGCTTTCGATCGCGCAGCACAAGGGCGATCCCGTCTTCGCCACCAGTCTCCTCATCCGCGGTGGCGGTGAGGATGATGTCGCGTCGGAGTCCTGGGATCGGATCCTTCGCTGGATTCAACCCTGCGGCCCGTGCACGGGCACAGAGGAGTCGAATCACGCCAACTTGGACGGCGAGCGCCCCCTTCATATCAACGGCGCCACGCCCCCAGACGTAGCCGTCCTTGACGACGCCTTCAAATGGGTTCACCGTCCAGCCGTCCTGGTTGGCGGGGACAACGTCAAGGTGTGCAAAGAGAAGAAGGGCGCCGTTCTCCTTGTCGCGCGGGTCGAGCTTCGGGTTCGCCGCAGAGGCGCTCCCTCGCAGTCGAACGCTGACATTGCCGCGATCAGGGAGTGGTTCGTAAAACTCAGGCTCTAAGCCTTCGCGCTTCAGCAGCTCAATGAGCACCTTTGCCGCGCGCGTCTCGTTTCCGGGTGGATTCACACTCTCGGCGCGGATCAACTGCACCAGGTCATCGGCGGCCTCCGCGCCAATCTTCTTCATCAGGGCGGCATCAACGGTGGCGGAGGGGAGTCCCTTCGGGAATCGTTCGGCGGCGGTTGCGGCGAACTGCGAGTTGCTCAATTTAGCCTCCAAGTCGCTGGGCGATGATGTCGAGGATCGTGAAGATGATGGCGGTTCCCACGAGTCCGCCCACGATGAGTTTCACGCCGAAGAGGCCGCGCCGCTCCTGCTCCGCCGCATGCTCAGGATCCGGTGGTTCACTCCCTGGGATGACAGGAGAATCGAGACCGCGGAGGCCGCGTCGCGGGTCGCGAGGATCAGCCTCCCTCTTTGTGGCCATGCCGCCTCCTACTGCTCCGCTGCGGAGTCAAGTGCGCGCTTCAGTCGTTTCCCTGTGGTGATCGCGCCATCGGAGGCGCTGCTCACCAGTGCGGCGTATTTGGCCCAGACGCCGCCCGTGTACTTCGGCGCAGGTGCTCGCCACGCCGCGCGGCGTTTTGCGAGCGTTGCAGGGTCAACCTCGAGTCGCAGTTCGTGTGCGGCAACATCGATGGTGATCGTGTCATTCTCTTCAATGAGGCCAATTGGTCCGCCGAGCGCCGCTTCTGGTGCGATGTGCGCGACCATGAATCCGTGCGTCGCGCCAGAGAAGCGGCCGTCGGTGATGAGCGCGACCTGATCGCCAAGTCCTTGGCCAACGAGTGCGGCGGTGACGGCGAGCATCTCGCGCATCCCTGGTCCGCCAACGGGACCTTCGTAGCGAATCACCACCACGTCGCCCGCCTTGACGCTGTTCGCGCGAATCGCCGCGAAGGCGGCCTCTTCACCATTGAAGACGCGCGCGGGACCGCTGTGATGCCGGCGTGAGTGTCCAGCAAGTTTGACGATCGCCCCTTCTGGTGCGAGTGAGCCGCGCAGCACGGTGAGTCCACCGTTTGGCGACATCGGTGCGCTGATCGGGAAGATCACCTTCTGGCCGGGCGTCTCCACTGCACTCCCAGCAATCTCGCCAATGGTTCGCCCATCAACGGTGCGTTCGTTGACGTGCAGCAGGTTTGCCGAGACGAGCTCGCGCAAGACGAGGGCAATACCACCAGCCTTATAGAGGTCGAGTGCCGCATAACTGCCGCCAG
>CAIZYO010000208.1 GCA_903937225.1 uncultured Chloroflexota bacterium
GAGGTCACCAAGCCTGAGACGATCAACTACCGCACGCTGAAGCCAGAGAAGGACGGCCTCTTCGACGAGCGCATCTTCGGGCCAACGCGCGACTGGGAGTGCTACTGCGGAAAGTACAAGCGCATCCGCTACAAGGGGATCATCTGCGACAAGTGTGGCGTTGAGGTCACACGATCCAAGGTCCGCCGTGAGCGCATGGGCCACATCCAGTTGGCGAGCCCCGTCTCGCACATCTGGTACTTCAAGGGGACGCCGAGCCGCCTCGCAACGCTGCTCGAGATCTCGCCGCGCAACCTGGAGAAGGTCCTCTACTTCGCGCAGTACATCGTCACGAGTGTTGACGAAGCGGCACGCAAGGAGGCCCTCAAGGGTCTCGATGACGAGCTCGCAGGACGTGGCGGCGGCGCCACTGCAGAGGAAGAGAGCGAGATCAATGCGCGCCTGAAGCGACAACTTACTGAGTTGGATCGCGAGATTCGCGCACGACTCGAGCAGGTGGAGTCAGACCGCGCCGAGAAGGCCCAGGGGATGGGTGAAGCGGCGCAGGTGACGGAGAAGGCAATCAACGACCTTGGCGAAGCGGCGGCCGATGGCGCCATCATCTTCGAGCCAACTGCAGAAGTCATCGTTGCTGACCGTGCCCTCGGCGGCAAGGATGGAAAGGCACGGCTGCGCGCCGTCCTCACCCAGGCCTCACTCGACGCAGAAGAGGCCTTCACGAATCAGAAGGAGCAGATCAACAAGGAAGGCGAACAGAAGCGCGCCGACCTGAAGGCGCTCGCCGAAGGCGAGATTGCTGGACTCCGCGCGAACGCGAAGACCTCGGCGCAGAGCCGCAAGGAAGAGATCGCCAAGGAGAAGAAGGCGCTGCTCAGCCTGAAGCCATATCAACTCCTTCCTGAAATTGGCCGCGACGACGAGCTCGACAGCTTCCGTACGCTTGACGCGAAGTTCGGCAGCGAGCGCCCGCGCGGTGCACGCATCTTCCGCGCTGGCATGGGCGCTGAAGCGGTTCGCGAACTGATTGAGCAGATCGACCTGGACAAGGAGTCGAAGGAGCTCGCCGTTGAGGTGCGCAACACCGCCGGCATGCGCCGCAAGAAGGCGATCAAGCGCCTCCGTCTGATTGAGGCGTTCCGCCGATCCGGCGCGCGCCCTGAGTGGATGATCCTCTCCGTCCTCCCGGTGATCCCACCAGACCTGCGCCCAATGGTGCAGCTCGACGGTGGACGCTTCGCCACGTCGGACCTCAATGACCTGTATCGACGCGTCATCAACCGCAACAACCGCCTCAAGCGCCTCATCGAACTTGGCGCGCCAGAGATCATCGTGCGTAACGAGAAGCGCATGCTCCAGGAGGCGGTGGACGCCCTGATTGATAACGGCCGACGTGGACGCGCCATCTCCGGCACCGGCAACCACCGCCTGAAGTCGCTCAGCGACATGCTCAAGGGGAAGCAGGGTCGCTTCCGCCAGAACCTGCTCGGCAAGCGCGTTGACTACTCCGGACGCTCCGTGATCGTGGTTGGTCCAGAGCTCAAGCTGCATGAGTGCGGTATCCCGAAGAAGATGGCGCTCGAACTCTTTAAGCCATTCGTGATGCGACAACTCGTTGAGTTGGGCCACGCGCACAACATCAAGAGCGCGAAGCGCCTCACCGAGCGCGCAACGGACGCCGTCTGGGATGTGCTCGCCGACGTGATCCAGGATCACCCAGTTCTCCTCAACCGCGCGCCAACCCTGCACCGACTCGGTATCCAGGCGTTCATGCCAGTGCTCGTGGAAGGTTCCGCCATCCGCATTCACCCGCTCGTCTGCACCGCGTTCAACGCAGACTTCGACGGCGACCAGATGGCGGTGCACGTGCCGCTCTCCGAGGCCGCACAGCAGGAGGCGCGCGAGCTGATGCTCTCCGCCAACAACCTGCTCTCTCCTGCAGACGGCACGCCGATCGTGACGCCAACGCAGGACATGGTGCTCGGCTGCTTCTATCTGACGCAGGAGCGCGCGCTCGAGTCTGGCGAAAAGCGCCGCCGCTTCTCGGATGAGACGGAGGCCCTGCTCGCCTACGAGCTCGGACAGGTGAAGCTGCACGCTCCAATTGATGTCACCGCACGCGTCTGGGACGAAGCGGCAGACGCCATTGTTGAACAGCGCGTTGAGACCACCATCGGTCGCGTCAAGTTCAACCAGATCCTTCCAGACCGTCTCCGCTTCGTGAACCAGGAGATGGCGCGCGCCGACTTGCGCAAGCTGATCAGCCGCTCCTTTGAGCTCCTCGGCAAGGGCGAGACCGCACTCCTCGCCGACGGCATCAAGCGCGTCGGCTTTGAGGCGGCGACCCGTGGCGGTATGACCATCTCTGTCTTCGACATTGCGATGGCGAAGGGGAAGAAGGCGATCATTGCTGAGGCGGACAAGGATGTCGCCAAGGTTGATGGCCAGTACACGCAGGGTCTCATCACTGAAGAAGAGCGCTACAAGAACGTGATTCGACTCTGGCAGAAGGCGACCGGCGAGATCGGCACCGCCATGATGGACGAGTTGAACGCGAAGGTCGGTGGCGTTGATCCGCAGTTCCACCCACTCCTCATGATGACGAACTCTGGTGCACGCGGAAACAAGGGAAACATTGGCCAGCTTGGCGCGATGCGCGGGCTCATGGCCGATCCTTCTGGCCGCATTATTGACGTGCCCGTGAAGTCAAACTTCCGTGAGGGGATGACGGTTCTCGAGTACTTCATCTCCACCCACGGTGCACGTAAGGGATTGGCTGACACCGCGCTTCGAACGGCAGACTCCGGCTACCTCACGCGACGTCTCGTTGACGTTGCACAGGACGTGATCGTACGCATTGCAGATTGCGGCACCCTTGAGGCCACAGAGATCACGCTTGCAGATACGGCCGAAGTCATCGGGAGCGAGTGGCCAATCAGCGACGACCATCAGGACATGCCGGAGCTGCGCGCCGCGTTTGCGCGTCGCATGGTCGGTCGCCTTGCCGCTGCAGATTTGAAGGCTGGAAGTGAAAAGATTGATCGCGGCACCGAGTTGACCGATGCGCTCGCGGCAGCGATTGCAGCGAGTGGCGCGCAGTCAGTTGCTGTTCGCTCACCACTCAGCTGCGTTGCCCCTGCGGGCGTCTGCCAGTCCTGCTACGGCCGCAACCTTGCAACGGGCGAGATCATTGCCCTCGGTGAATCCGTAGGCATCATGGCGGCACAGTCGATCGGCGAGCCTGGTACGCAGCTCACGATGCGAACGTTCCATACGGGCGGTGTCGCTGGCGTGGACATCACCGCAGGTTTGCCGCGCGTTGAAGAGCTCTTCGAGGCACGCAAGCCGAAGGGGAAGGCAGAGATCAGCCGCATTGATGGCGTGGTCGAAGTCATTCGAAGCGAAGCGGGAACCGTCGTTGAGGTCACGCATCGTGAAGTTTATGAAGTTGAACTTGACCTTCCAATCGACGCATCTGTCACCGCGCGGGAAGGCGATCTGCTTGAGGCGGGTCAGCTCATCGGTACCTCGGCAACGCAGGGCGACCTCACCGCCTCGGTGAAGGGGATGCTCGTGAAGTCGAAGGACGGTCTTGTGATCCGCGCCGAAGATGTGGTCCCAGCCTCCAAGTACCCAATTCCGCACAACGCCAAGCTCCTCGTCAAGAGCGGTGACAAGGTCCGCGCCGGTGACCCGCTCACCGACGGCCCGCTCGACCCACAGGAGTTGCTGGAGGTCCGCGGCCGAGCGGAGGTCCAGAACTACCTGGTCAAGGAGGTCCAGAAGGTCTACCGAAGCCAGGGTGTAACAATCTCAGACAAGCACATTGAGATCATCGTCCGCCAGCTCTTGCGCAAGGTGCGGGTGGATAACCCAGGCGACACGCGCCTCCTCCCAACGGAGCTTGCCGACCGCCTCGAGTTCGAGCGTGAGAACGCTCGAGTCTTGGCCGAAGGTGGCGAACCAGCAACCGCGCAGCCACAGCTCCTCGGTGTAACAAAGGCCTCCCTCAACACCGAAAGCTTCCTCGCCGCCGCCTCCTTCCAGGAGACCACGCGCGTGCTCACCGAGGCGGCGATCACCGGGGCACGAGACCGCCTGGTCGGCCTCAAGGAGAACGTCATCATCGGGAAGCTCATCCCTGCCGGGACAGGTGCACCTGACGCCGTCGCCAAGCGCAAGGCGGAGGAGAAGCTCCGAGCCGCCGCCGCCCTCGCAGGCGGGGAGCTCCCAGCCGACTTCGGTCAGGACGACTTCAACGTCTTCCTCCAGACCGAGGATGCCGCCGGCCCACAGGACGACGTCTCCCAGCTGGTCGCCCTCCTCACGGAGGAGAAGCCAGCCCCAGAAGGGGAGGAGTTCAACCCACTCGCCGCCGACGCGGCAGCCGCCAAGGAGGCGGACGGGGGGTCAAAGGAGTAACGAGCCGATCGGCCGCTGAGCACGGTGCTTTGACACCCTGAGCACGAGGCTGCTACGCTCCACCGTCCGTGCCACTGTGGCTCTGCCACCAGGGGCAATCAGCAGGAAGCCAGAAGAGATAAGGAGCGCGCGCGAACTGTGCCTACGATCAATCAGCTCGTTCGAAAGGGACGCAAGGCCAAGGTCAGCAAGGTCAAGGCGTCCGCGTTCCGAAAGAACTGGAACGGCATTAAGCAGCGACAAGAGGTCGCTGAGGGCGCCCCTATGAAGCGTGGCGTCTGCCTGATTGTGCGCACCATGACCCCGAAGAAGCCGAACTCCGCGCTGCGAAAGATTGCGCGCGTGAAATTGACGAACCAGATGGAAGTCACCGCCTACATTCCTGGCATCGGCCACAACCTTCAGGAGCACAGCGTGGTGCTTGTCCGCGGTGGACGCGTGAAGGACCTTCCGTCGGTGAAGTATCACATCGTGCGTGGCGCGCTTGATGCGTCGGGCGTGAAGGATCGCATGCAGAGTCGCTCGAAGTACGGCGCAAAGTCCGCCGTTGAAGCGAAGAAGAAGTAAGCGATGCCACGTCGTACAACGGTCCCACGAAAGCTCAAGTACGAAGTTGTACCGGCGAATAAGACGATCGACCGCTTCGTTGTGAAGGTCATGTTGAGCGGCAAGCGCGGCTTGGCCGAGCGCATCCTCCGCGAGACGCTTGAGCGCATCGAGACGCAGGCGAACAAGCCGGGCCTTGAGGTTCTTGACCTTGCGCTTCGGAATGCAACTCCACTGATTGAAGTGAAGCCCCGCCGTGTTGGTGGCGCCACGTACCAAGTGCCAGTTGAGATTCGCGGCGAGCGCCGCCTCAGCCTCGGTGTGCGCTGGCTCGTCCAGGCGGCACGCAAGCGTTCAGGGAAGAGCATGGTCGACAAGCTCGCCGCTGAATTCATGGATGCATCCAACAATCTTGGTGCCGCAGTGAAGCGCCGCGAAGAGACCCACAAGATGGCGGAGGCGAACAAGGCCTTCAGCCACTTCAGGTTCTAGGAGGCAGCTGAGATGGCACGAACAACTCCACTTGAGCGAACCCGAAACATCGGGATCATTGCGCACATTGACGCCGGCAAGACCACGGTCACCGAGCGCATCCTCTTCTACACAAAGAAGATCCACAAGATCGGCGAAGTGCACGAAGGTGCTGCGACGATGGACTGGATGGAGCAGGAGCAGGAGCGCGGCATCACCATTACCGCCGCGGCCACGACCTGTGCCTGGAAGGACCACACGATCAACATCATCGATACGCCCGGGCACGTGGACTTCACCGTTGAGGTGGAGCGCTCCCTGCGCGTCCTCGACGGCGCCGTGGTGATCTTCGACGGCGTTGCTGGCGTGGAGCCACAGTCTGAGACCGTCTGGCGCCAGGCCGACCGCCACGCCGTTCCTCGCTTCTGCTTCATTAATAAGTTGGACCGCACTGGTGCCGACTTCTGGCGCTGCTTCGACATGATCAAGGATCGACTCGGCGCAAACGCCGTACCGCTCCAGCTGCCGATCGGCATGGAAGACAAGTTCGAAGGCGTGATTGACCTCATCGCCATGGAAGAGATCGTCTATCTCGACGACAAGGGGGAGAAGAGCGAGCGACGTCCGATCCGCGCGGAGCTGAAGGCCGAGGCCGACAAGTGGCACGCCTTCCTGCTCGATCAGGCGGCGGGGCAGACCGACAAGCTCACGGAGGTCTACTTGGAGACGGGGACACTGACGGAAGAGCAGGTCCGCGAAGGCGTTCGCGCCGGCACCCTCAACTACAAGTTTGTTCCCGTGCTTACCGGTTCCGCCCTCAAGAACAAGGGCGTGCAGCCAATGCTGGATGCGGTCGTTGAGTATCTCCCGAGCCCACTCGACGTTCCTGGCGTGAAGGGGACGAACCCACGCGACATCACCGATGAACTTTCGCGACCAGTAGAAGATGAGGCCCCATTTGCGGCACTCGCCTTCAAGATTGCTGCCGACCCATTCGTTGGAAAGCTCGGATTCTTCCGCGTCTACTCTGGCGTCTTGAAGGCTGGTTCATACGTCCTTAACCCTGCGAAGGGGAAGAAGGAGCGCATCGGCCGACTCATCCGCCTACACGCAAACCATCGTGAAGAGATCGACGAAGTTCGCACCGGCGATATCGCCGCCGCGATCGGCCTGAAGGACACATTCACGGGAGACACCCTCTGCGACCCTGAGAACCCAATCGTCCTCGAGTCGATGACCTTCCCAGATCCAGTCATTGAGCTCAGCGTTGAGCCGAAGACCAAGGCCGACCAGGAGAAGATGGGCGTTGCGCTGCAGCGCCTCGCAGAAGAGGATCCAACCTTCCGCGTGCACACCGACCAGGAGTCGGGCCAGACACGCATCGCTGGCATGGGCGAGCTTCACTTGGACATCATCGTCGACCGCATGGTGCGCGAGTTCAACGTCGCGGCGAATATCGGCCGCCCGTCGGTCTCCTATCGCGAGACGATTCGAAAGCGCGCGAACGGCGAAGGCCGCTTTGTCCGTCAGTCCGGCGGTAAGGGCCAGTACGGCCACGCGGTGATCGTCGCCGAGCCAGGCGAGAAGGGGAGCGGCTACGTCTTCGTCGACAAGATTGTCGGCGGCTCCGTTCCACGCGAATTCATCAAGCCGATCGCCGAGGGTGCCCGCGAGGCGCTCCAGACGGGCATCTATGCGGGCTTCCCAGGCGTTGACGTCACCGTCACCCTGGTGGACGGCTCGTACCACGACGTGGACTCGTCAGAAATGGCGTTCAAGATCGCTGGCTCCATGGCCCTGAAGGACGCCTTCGCGAAGGCGGATCCCGCCGTGCTCGAGCCGGTGATGGGGGTCGAAGTGACGATGCCTGAGCAGTTCATGGGCGACGTCATGGGTGACCTCAACAGCCGCCGCGGTCAGGTGCTTGGCATGGAGAATCGCGGCACCACCCAGGTCGTCAAGGCCAACGTCCCGCTCGCGACGATGTTCGGGTACGCTACCGATCTTCGATCGATGACCCAGGGACGAGCAGCCTTCTCCATGGAGCTCTCCCACTACGCCGAGGTTCCTTCGCACATTGCGCAGGAGCTCGTGGCGAAGAACAAGTCCGCGGCGCAGGCATAGCGGCGTCGCCCTGTCGGTTGGTTGTAGAAAAGCAGTAGAGAAGAAGGAAGGAGTTCGAGATGGCAAAGGGGAAGTTTGAGCGGTCGAAGCCGCACGTCAACATCGGTACGATCGGGCACATCGACCACGGCAAGACGAGCCTGACCGCCGCGATCTCGAAGTACCTCGCCTTGAAGGGGAGCGCGGAGTATCGC
>CAIZYO010000209.1 GCA_903937225.1 uncultured Chloroflexota bacterium
GCCAAGACCTGCAGCGAGCGGTCGTATCGTGCACGCTTGCGCACTGGCTTCTGCAGCCGCTCTACCGTCTCCACATTGTGGTCAAGGATGTCTGGAGCGGCCTCCATGACTGCACGGAGCGGAGCATCTTCACCGTCAAAGTCAGGGATGAGCACTTCAATCCCAGTCCCGGGCGCGAGACGTCGGAGCTCGCGAATGCTCTCCGCAAATATCGCGGCACCGCCATCAGGGAGATCGTCACGCGCCACACTCGTGATCACCACATGGTCAAGGTCGAGTGAGGCGAGCGCCTCTGCAACACGTCTCGGTTCGTCTTTGTCGAGGCCGGCTGGTCGGCCGGTCTTCACCGCGCAGAAGCCGCAAGCGCGCGTACAGGTGTCACCAAGGATCATCACCGTTGCCGTCCCCTGGTCCCAGCACTCGCCAATGTTCGGGCAGCGCGCCTCTTCGCAGACGGTATTCAGCGTCTTGTCGCGCATCAACCGCTTCAGCTCGCGATAGCGATCTCCGCCAGGCACCTTTGAGCGAATCCAATCGGGGTGGCGGCGTTCTGTTGCTGGCGCCGGCTGGCCGAAGATCGGCAGTTCGCGCATCAGAAGTTCACCGAGCGACCAATGGAAACGAGTGCCGCCTCACCGACGATCTCAGAGAGCGTTGGGTGCGGATGCGTCGTCCCGCCCACCTGTGTGGCCGTTGCACCGAGCTCCATGGCGAGGCTCGCCTCAGCGATGAGGTCGGTCACCTTCGGTCCCACCATGTGGACCCCAAGGATGACGCCACTCTCCGCGTGGCGAAGCACCTTGCAGAAACCATCCGCGTCGCCGCCAACGTGCGCCTTGGCAATGGCGAGGAATGGCACTTGGCCGGCAACGAACGGCACGCCGTCTCGCTCCAACTCTTGTGTGGTGAAACCGACCGAGGCGACTTCGGGGCGGCAGTAGGTTGCACGCGGCTGTTTCACGTAGTCCATGGCATGCAGCGGCTCGCCAGCGATCGCGTGCGCCGCGATCATCCCCTCGTGCGCGGCGACATGCGCGAGCTGCAGTCCGCCAATGACGTCACCCACCGCGTAGAGGTGTGGTTCCGCCGTCTGCATCTGGGCATCAACCTTGATGAAGCCGCGCTCCACCGTGGCCTTGGTCTTCTCAAGCCCAATCTCACCGCTATTCGGCACGCGACCAGCGGCTACAACAAGGAGGTCCGCACTCAGCGCGACTACCTCTCCCCCGTCGATCGGCTCAATCTGCAGATCCACACCATCAGCACGTTTGGAGAGTGAGCCCTCTTTGATGCGATGAGCGACGTGGATCGTAATCCCGCGCTTCGTGAACGCGCGCGTCAACTCCTTTGAGGCGTCGCGGTCTTCGAGTGGAACAAGTGCTGGCAGCATCTCGACAATGGTGGTCTCGGCGCCAAGATCGCGGAAGTAGGAGGCGAACTCACAGCCAACGGCCCCGCCGCCGATCACGATCACACTGGAAGGCTTCAGCGTCCCCGTGGTGATCTGATCGCTATCAACGATCACGCGTCCATCTGTCTCAAGGCCTGGGATGCGACGTACGCTTGAACCAGTGGCAATCACGATATCGGTTGCGCTGAGCGTCCTCTTCTCGCCGGTCGCCGTGCCGCTCTCGTCATAAAGTGCCACTTCTACCGAACCGCCACCGAGGAGCCTGGCGCGCCCTGCGATCAGCTCCACGTTGTTCTTCTTAAAGAGGCTCTTTAGTCCCGCGTGCATGCGAGCAACGATCTTGTCGCGTCGCGCGCCGACTACGGTGGCGTCAACGCCAGTCGCTGGGGTGATCTGAATGCCGAAATCTGACGCCTTCCCAATCTTGGCAAGCAGGTCGCCTGTCTCGAGCATCGCCTTGGCGGGGATGCAGCCCCAGTGAAGGCAGGTACCGCCAACTTTCGCCTGCTCAATGAGTGCCACGCGCTTGCCGAGCTGCGACGCGCGGAAGGCGGCGGCGTAGCCACCCGTTCCACCGCCGAGTACGAGGAGATCGTGGTCGGCCATGCGTGAATCCTACGCTTCACCGCCAACCCTTGCCGCGCGCTGCTAATCTCCGCCGCGATGGACGCGTCGCTTCTCCTTGTCGCAACGGTAGGCGCCTACCTTTCGGGCTCGATCCCGTTCGGCCTCCTTGTGGCGCGCCTCACCGGCGGCCCAGATCCACGCTCCATCGGCTCTGGCAGGACGGGTGGGACCAATGCACTCCGCGCCCTCGGACGCCGACGAGCCGCTGTTGTCTCGGCGGGTGACATCCTGAAAGGGGCGCTGCCGGTCCTAGCTGTTCGCGCACTTGGCGGCGGGGATGGGACCGAAGTCGCCGCTGCACTCTTCGCCGTTGTTGGCGCAACTCGCTCCATCTGGGTCGGCTTCAAGGGGGGACGCGGGATCGCCACAGGCTTCGGCACCGCACTTGCGATCGCACCGATCGCTCTCGCTGCCGCTGCGCCAATCTTCATCATCGTGATCTGGCGCACCCGCATTGTCTCGCTGGGATCGCTCGCCGCCGTCGCCGCTTTTGCGCCAATTGAAATCTTCGTTCGGATGCAGACGCCAGACGGTCTGAGCATCTGGGCGCTCGCTTATTCAATCGTTGGGCCGGCGCTCGTCTGGCTCGCGCATGCGGACAATATCGCGCGACTGCGCGCAGGGACGGAACGAACGTTTGATGCGGGGGCGCTCACTCGAGATTAGCGCGAGCGGATCAGCCGTACTCCAATAAGCAGCGTGACGAGAATCAAGGCCACAGGTACGACTGGGAGACTTCGGATCGCTTCGCCGAGTGGGGTGATCAGCGTGCTGAGCAACTGCAGCGAAAGGACGAACACTGCGACTGCGGCTGCGGCGGCGAGTGGACTCCTACGCTGGGAGGGGCTCATACGGCGAGCGCGTCAGCTTCCGCTGGGATTCCGATCGGTGCCACCAGAACCTCGCCGAGTAATCGCTTTGATGCAGCCGTCTGATGCGTGATCAACGGGCGGTGAAAGAGCACGCTGATATCTGCACCAGGAGCTCCACGTCGGCGCGCACCGCTATCCGGATCTAGACCGATCGGCCCGTTCGCGGCAATACATGGGACACCAACTGAGCGTGCGCGGCGCAGTAGATCAATGCCAGCGAGTAGCGGAACCTGGGGTGCTGCGTTTGATGGCGCACCGCCAAGCGATTCAATAAGTACGGCCACCTCTTCTAGTCCGGCACGAAAGTGCGCCGACTCACGCATGTTTGGAATGCGATACCGCTCAACGCGATTCGCGGACTCAAGTCGATCCCACGCGCCAGCGGCGGTTGCATGCTCGGGGCGCGCCTTTGATCCGCAGAGCGCCACAACGATGCGGCGCTTCCCATCCGCGAGTGCCAGTGCCGCCTCAAGCCCATACACCGCGTCCCGATCAGATCCGGCAAGGACGAAGATTGGGAGTAGGCGCTCTGGATCTCGGGCGGCGGCTACCGCTCGTGCGACATCCGCGATCGCAGCGCCAGCCGCCTCGCTGATCGCCTCCGCGGAGAGCCCGAGACGCGCCGCCTTGGCGCGGATGCCACGCATTGCGGCTGCACTCACTGGCCGAAGCGCAGCGTTGGCCGCCCAGCGCACGCGTAGCGGCGCGATCGCAACGGCAAGGTCAGCCTCGACTGCCGTCAGCGGCGTTGTTCGACGGCGTGTCGGTTTACCTTCGCTTGCTCCTCGGTTGGTCATGCCTAGAGGATAGTCGGCAATTGGCTTGGGATCCGTTACGGCTAGTCAATCTCCTTCTTACGTCGCGGAAGTCGGTAGGTAGCGGTCGCCACCCTCTCGGCGAGCCCTTCATCACAGAGTCGCCTGATCGTGGCGGTGACGGCGGGGGCGGGATGTTCGCCACGCGCCCCGCGAATAATCACCCCGCCGCGCCCTGCGTCACGTAGCTCATCGAGGAGGCGACCGCGCAGCCAACGCGCTGTTGAACCGAAACGGACGGGCGCCGATCTCCCCTTCTTCTCGCTCGCCGCCACACGACCCGCCGAGGCACACACGCTCTTGAGTGGACATGAGGAACAGTCGGGTGCGCTCGCGCGGCATACGCTACTCGCTAAGTCCATCGCCGCCTGTGCCCAACGGCCGGCCTCGCCGTCGCCCAACTCCGCTCCGAACGCATTCGCAGCCGCCTGCAACGGCTTCGCTGTCAGACGCGGACCGCCCACAAGACGTTGCACGACGCGCGCAATGTTCACGTCAACTGGAATCTCGCGCCCGCCACTTGCAATCGCGGCGACCGCTCGCGCTGTGTACGAACCAATCCCGGGGAGGCGTTCCAAATCTTCGTGAGTGGTCGGGAGCCCTCCAGCTGCGTGCGCCGCCTCGGCCGCGCGATGTAGCAGCAGCGCGCGCCGGTTGTAGCCGAGTCCTCGCCACGCTTCAAGGACCTCCGCAGTCTCCGCGCGAGCGAGCGCGCGAAGTGTTGGGAATCGCTTGAGAAAACGCGTCGCGAGCTCATCAACGCGGGCGATCTGCGTCTGCTGCGCCATCACCTCAACGATGAGCACTTCATACGGTTTGCTCCGCTCACGGATCTTGAGGGGGCGAGCGTTCGCCTTGTACCAGGCGAGCAGGAGCTTGTTGATGCGCTTGATCTCGCTGGCGGTGAGCGCCATGTCTGGCGTCCCCCCTAGCGTCCGCGGGGCATCGTTGGTGGGATTCGATTCTTTCGTGCAACCTCACGCAACGTCCGTGCAAGCTCCGCCTGCTCCACCGCATCAGCGAGCGCATTATGGTCAGCCACCAGATCAGTTGGATACACCTGTCGCACGAAGCGCTTCACCGTCTTCTTCCAGGTGAGATTGTCGCCCCCGTGGAGCGTGTAGTAGATGCTCTTCAAGTCCACCGCCGACATGCCGAACGGATTGCGAACACCAGCCTCGGTGAATGCCATGGTCAGCCACATCCAGTCGAAGGGCGTATTGAATCCAACAAAGAGTGGGCTCGACTCTGGGGCCACCGCCTCTCCCGTTGCGCGCACCCAATCGGC
>CAIZYO010000210.1 GCA_903937225.1 uncultured Chloroflexota bacterium
GGATCAGCGACTCGATCCGTGCAGCCCGTAGCGGGAAGGGTGAACCGAAGGCGCTCCTCGAAGCGGCACGTCGCAAGGCGCGCCTCGGGAAGAACCTCTTCGGCTACATGCATAAGAAGACCGGTCGCGCCCTCACAATGAAGGAGGGAATTCGCATTGACGGCCGAAAGGTGGATCAAATCCGCCCGATCACCGTTGAGGTTGGACTCTTGCCACGTGCCCACGGCACGGGGCTCTTCACGCGCGGCGAGACGCAGGCGCTCAGCATTGCAACACTCGGCCCGATCGCCCAGGCCCAGCGCCTGGATACGATCTCGCCGGTTGCGACGAAGCGTTATCTGCATCACTACAACATGCCGCCTTACAGCACTGGTGAGAACAAGCCGATGCGTGGACCTGGGCGCCGAGAGATTGGGCACGGTGCACTCGCTGAGCGAGCGCTCCTCCCAGTTCTTCCATCCGCGGAAGAGTTCCCATACACAATTCGCGTTGTCTCAGAGTGCGTAACCTCAAATGGCTCCACCTCGATGGCCTCCACGTGTGGCTCGAGCTTGGCGCTGCTTGATGCGGGCGTACCGATCAAGGCCGCTGTTGCTGGGGCAGCAATGGGCCTGATGTCAGAGCCAGGCGGCGAGTTCGTTGTCCTTACCGACATTCTCGGCAAGGAAGACGCATTCGGCGACATGGACTTCAAGGTGACGGGGACCCGCGAGGGAATCTCGGCCCTTCAGATGGACATCAAGGTGCAGGGCATCACGGGAGCGATCATTCGAACCGGTCTTAAGGATGCGCTTGCAGCGCGACTCGAGATCCTCGACAAGATGGATGCGGTGATCTCTACCGCGCGACCTGAGCTTTCAGACTTCGCGCCACGAATCACCACCATCAAGATCAACCCTGAGAAGATCCGCGACATCATCGGCAAGGGCGGGGCAGTGATCCGCAAGCTGCAGGATGATTTCCAGGTCAACATCAATGTCGAAGATGATGGAACCGTGCAGATTGCCTCAAGCGACCCAGAGCGCACCAAGCGTGCACTCGATGCCATCAACGGCATCACCAAGGAGGTTGAGGTGGGCACCCTGTACATGGGTAAGGTGACCCGCATCATGGGCTTCGGCTGCTTCGTTGAAATCCTCCCTGGCAAGGAAGGGCTCGTTCGCATCGGCGAACTCGCTGACTACCGAGTCAATACGGTTGAAGACGAAGTTGCTGTTGGCGATGAGATCATGGTGGTCGTCATGGAGGTCGATCGACAGGGTCGTGTAAACCTCTCCCGACGAGCTGCCATGCAGCGCCACAAGGCTGCGCCACGCGAATAACCTTCGTGGGGCCAGCCCCGATCACGTTTCCGTTCGAACGACCCGTCGCCAGAGCGGCGGGTCGTTCGTTATACTCGCGGCATGAATAGCAGCGCAGCGCATGGAGCCGACACGGGGAGCGACGGGTATGTCGTTGCCGTCGTTGGCGCGACCGGCCTTGTTGGTCGCACCATGATCAGCGTCCTTGAGGAGCGCAACTTCCCCGTTCGAACGCTTCTGCCGTTGGCAGCGTCTGCAGGAGGGAGGAGCGTCTCTTTCCGTGGCGCACAGGTTCCAGTCCAAGAAGCGACTCCGGATGCATTTGTTGGCGTCGACATTGCGCTCTTTAGCGCAGGGGCCGACGTGAGCCTGAGGCTCGCCCCTGAAGCGGCGGCACGTGGGTGTACGGTCGTAGACAACTCAAGCGCCTGGCGCATGGACCCAACGGTGCCACTCGTGGTCTCGCAGGTGAATCCCGATGCACTCAGTGGACACCACGGAATCATTGCCAACCCAAACTGCTCAACGATGCAGCTCGCGCCACTTCTAAAGGCGCTGCAGGAAGAGGCGGGCCTTCGACGCGTGGTAGTTGCAACGTATCAAGCAGTTTCTGGTGCCGGCGCAGAATCTGTTGACGATCTTGTGCAGCAGCGGGCCGCTGTGGTGGCAGGGAAGCAGCCTGTCTCAACCATCTATCCACACCCGGTCGTCCTCAGTCCAATTCCCGCGATCGATGTCTTCCTGGAGGACGGCTCCACGAAAGAGGAGCAGAAAGTGGTGCGTGAGAGCCGCAAGATACTCAGCCTCCCAAACCTTCGCATCAGTGCGACCGCAGTGCGCATCCCCGTTGAGGTCAGTCACTCCGAGGCGGTGCACGTTGAGCTTGAGCGAGCGAGTACGCCTGTCCGTGCACGGACAGTCTTTGCACAGACAGATGGCGTCTTTGTGCAGGACGACCCTGCAACTCACACCTATCCGCTCGCTGCAACCTCATCCGGAAGCGACGGGATCTTCGTTGGTCGCGTGCGCGTGGATGCAAGCGTTGAACACGGGCTCGCATTCTGGGTCGTGAGCGATAACGTCCGCAAGGGAGCTGCGACTAATGCAGTACAGATTGCCGAACTTCTGATTCAGCGCCAGCTGCTCTGGGGAAGCGCACCGCGTGCTTGAAGGGCGAGCGGCGGCGCTCGCCACGCTCGCGCATGAGATTGAGGCCTGTCGGGCCTGCCCCCTCGGCTCATCTCGAACGCACAGCGTCCCTGGCGAGGGGAGTGCAAACGCCGAGTTGCTCTTCGTCGGAGAGGCCCCTGGAGCGAGTGAGGATGCGGTGGGTCGACCGTTCGTTGGGGCAGCCGGAAAGCTTCTCGATCTCCTCCTCGGGCTCACTGGGCGTACGCGAGAGGATGTATTCGTACTGAATGTAGTGAAGTGCCGCCCACCCGAGAACCGTGACCCAGCACCTGAGGAGATCGCCGCCTGCGCACCGTTCCTGGAGCGCCAACTTGCTCTTTTGAGCCCAGTGGTGGTCGCTCCGCTCGGCCGGCACGCCCTCCGCGCCTTCGCCCCAGACGCGAAGATCTCCGCAGTCCACGGGAACCCGCTGGATGGTGGGGTGGGGCTTCCGCTCGGCGCGACCCTCTTCCCGCTCTATCACCCTGCAGCGGCTCTCCACAACGGCGCGCTGCGCCCAACGCTCGAGCGGGATATGGGTGCGCTGGTCCGAGAACTCCCTGCGGCACGAGTTCGGTGGGCCTCCGCTCGCGGAGGAGCGGGGGAGGCTAGGCTGTTGCAGCAAGAACCTACTGCGGAGCGGGCACAGCTCCGCCTCTTTGAAAGTGAGGCCGAATGAGACAGCGTGGCTCCGGAACATCGGGGCAGCGTCCTCCTGCACGCCCACAGGGGAGACCGCAAGGGCGACCGCAGGGGCAGCCGCAGGCTCGACCAGCTGCGCCGGCACGGCCAACGGGTCAACGCCCTGCGCAAGGACAGCGTCCGGACCGCGCGGCCCCAAGCGGGCCACCACTCCGACTCATTCCGCTCGGTGGAATGGGGGAGATCGGAAAAAACCTCTATCTCTACGAGTACCAGGAGACGATCATCCTCGTCGACTGCGGTCTCGCATTTCCTGACGAGACCACGCTCGGCGTAGACATCATCATTCCGGACATCACCTACCTGCGCGAGCGAAAGAGCGCGGTCAAGGCGGTCCTCATCACGCACGGACATGAAGACCATGTTGGCGCGCTGCCGCACATCCTCCCCGAGCTGCCAGGAGTGCCCGTGTACGCGAGCACGCTTGCGCGTGGACTTCTCGCCAACAAGCTCAAGGAGTACAAGGTCACGGCGAATCCGCTTCGTCCCCTTGACCCGGGTGATCAAATTGAGATCGGACCGTTCGTGATTGAACCGTTCCGCGTAGGGCACTCAATCCCTGATGCAATGGGGTATGCGATCCATACGCCAGTAGGGACTGTTGTGCACACGGGCGACTTCAAGTTTGATCAGACGCCAGCGGACGGGAAGGCGGCCGACTTCGCAATCCTCGCGCGACTCGGCGCACAGGGCGTCTTGGCACTTGTCTCCGACAGCACCCGTGCCGAAGCGCCGGGCTACACGCCAAGCGAACAGGTGGTTGGCCAAGCCTTCAAGTCAATTATCAGCGATGCGCCTGGTCGTGTGATCGTGGCGACCTTTGCCTCAAACATTGCGCGGATTCAGCAGGTCCTTGATGCGGCGGGGGAGTTCCGACGCAAGGTCGCGGTTGTTGGGCGATCCATGGAGCAGAACGTAAAGATCGCGCGAGATCTTGGATATCTCACCTTCCCAACCCCACTGATCGCGAAAGAGGAGATTGGCCGGAGGAGTAAGGAACCGCTCGTCATCGCAACCACAGGGGCGCAAGGCGAACCGATGGCAGGTCTCGCGAAGATGGCCAACGGGGAACATCGCAATGTGGAGATTCAGAACGGAGACACGGTGATCGTGTCGGCCTCGCCAATCCCTGGGAATGAAGAGGCGGTCGGGAGAACGATCGACAATCTCTTCAAGTCTGGTGCGAACGTGATCTACCACTCAATCGCCCAAGTGCACGTCTCCGGACATGCGTCGCAGGAGGAGCTCAAGATGATGCTCGCGCTGACAAAGCCGCGACACTTCGTGCCAATGCACGGAGAGATGCGAATGCAGGTGGCGCACGGTCGGCTCGCGACGCAGATGGGTGTCAGTGCGTCAAACGTCTTCATCATTGACAACGGCACGCCGATTGAATTCTATGCGGACGGGAGCGCACGTCGTACGACACCTGTTGCTCACGGCGCTGTCTTCGTTGACGGGTCTTCGGTTGGCGAGATTAGCGAGATCGTACTTCGGGACCGACGCACCCTTGCCGATGATGGGATTGTTGTGATCTTCGCGACGGTTGATGCGCAGTCGGGAAAACCAGTTGGGCGCCCAGTGCTTGTAACGCGAGGCTTCCTAAATGGTGATGAAGACAACAAGCTGGTTGAGGCAACGATCAGCATCGCGCTGAAGGCGATCCAACATAAGAGTGATCGCAGTGCGGAGACAGGGCTGATCAAGGCGCAGCTTAGCGAAGCAGTTTCTAGATTCTTGAGCCGAGAAACGAGGCGACGACCACTCGTGGTGCCGGTCGTCGTCGAGGTCTAACGTGGCACGGAACGGACGCCGCACTCGAACCAGCGGCGGCAGAGTGATCAGCGGCGCAGCGGCACGTACGCTCGTTTTCTTGGCGTTTGCAGTGACTGGAGTTGTGCTTGCAGTTGGGCTGATCCTCCCGGGGCGCGGACTCCTTGCTGACGCACTGCGTGACGTTCTTGCTCCGTGGTTCGGGGCTGGCCGCTGGATGCTTCCACCCGCGCTGATTGCATTCGGTGTCTGGTACGAACGCAGCGGTGAGAAGTCTGCTCGTGAAGCTCTCCGCGCACTCCTTGCCATCGCTGCGCTTCCCGCACTCTTGGCGATCGTTGAGATTCTTCTCCCCGGTCGAGGCGGCATCATTGGAGGGATCGCAGGCGGCGGTGTTGCGAGCCTCCTGACACCGATCGGCGGTCTTGCCGCGTGGAGCGCACTGCTCATTGCTATCTGTCTGATCCTTGCTGAGTCCACAGTTCGCAGGATCTTCACGACAATCTTCGGCGGGGCAAAGGCGGGAGCGCTCGCCAGTGCTGAAGTGATCGCCCGCGGGGTAGAGGAGCTCGCAGAGCGTCGCGAGCAGGCTCAGCGCGATCGCGACGCGGCACGTGCGACCGCCGCAGTCGCCGCTGAGAACAGCGGAGAAGCGATTGATCAGCGAGCGCACGAGCACGATGCGGATGAGGCAGGCGATGACGCGCGCCTCGCTGACGCGTCCACACGCTCGAACACCCCTCGCCCGGTTCCTGCTCCTGTGCCTCCGCTCTCATCAACGTTCGCTCCAGCGAAAGCTGCGGGGACGACGGTACGCGACGGGCTGTCGGCACGATCTGAAGAGGGGGCTCCTCGCTCAGCCCATGGAGGGGCGCGCGAGTATTCGCTCCCAGGCCCTGAGCTTCTCACGACACACGCCCCCGTCCGTGCCGGAGCCGGGATGGATCACGAGACGAACAGTCAGATCATCGTGTCAAAGCTTGCGAGTTTTGGCATCGCGACGCAGGTTGTGGGAATTAGCGCCGGACCTGTGGTGACGCAATACGAACTTGAACCCGACGCATCGGTTCGAGTCAGCAAGATCGAAGCGCTCGCTGACGATCTCGCGATGGCGCTCTCTGCGCGATCAATTCGAATTGAAGCACCAATCCCTGGACGCTCCGTTGTTGGCATTGAGATCCCAAACCGCGACAGTAATGTTGTTGGACTCAAAAGCATTTTTGAGGAAGTTGAATTCGCAGATTCCAGTCAGGGGCTGACCTTTGCACTCGGCCGTGACGTGGCGGGGGCAGCACGAGCAACCGATCTCACCAAGATGCCACATCTGCTGATCGCTGGCGCCACTGGCTCAGGAAAGAGCGTGATGGTCAATGCTCTAATTGCATCACTCCTTTTCCGCTGTCGACCTGATGAGTTGCGACTCATCTTGATCGATCCAAAACGCGTTGAGCTTTCTGGATACAACGGACTCCCGCATCTTCTTGTTCCGGTGATCACCGAAGCGGAGAAGGCATCCGCTGCACTTCGATGGACAGTGCTGGAGATGGAGAACCGATATCGACTGTTTGCCGAAGCGGGCGCTCGAAATATAGCGGCCTATAACGAAGGCCGCGTTGACCCGAACGACCGCATCCCGTTCATTGTGGTCATCATCGATGAGCTCGCCGATCTGATGATGCAGGATGGTCGGAGCACCGAAGAGCCGATCGTTCGTATCGCGCAGAAGGCGCGCGCAACTGGTATTCACCTGGTTCTCGCAACTCAGCGACCTTCAGTTAACGTCGTCACGGGCCTCATCAAGGCGAACATCCCGAGCAGGATTGCATTCTCAATGGCGAGCCAGATTGACTCACGCACAGTCCTTGACGCCCCTGGCGCTGAGGACTTGATTGGACGCGGCGACATGTTGTTCCAGCCCTCTGATGCACCGAAGCCGATTCGCCTACAGGGAGTGTTCGTATCGGACCAGGAGATTGAAGGGGTCGTGAACCACTGGCGAGCTCAGGGCCTTCCGGACTATCAGCTCGAGATCGTTGAATCTGCTCCGAGTACGGGCGGTAGCTCAGCTGGCGCTGCCGACGATAGCGACCGCGATCGACTCTTTGATGAAGCGGTGGCGGTCATCCAGGAGCATGATCGCGCCTCTGCATCGCTCCTTCAACGCCGACTTCGCATCGGATACGCCCGAGCAGCCCGAATCATCGATCAGTTAGAGGCGGGTGGCTACATTGGCGCGTTCGATGGATCAAACGCGCGTGTTGTACACCGTGGCGGTGGCGCTGCGAGTACCGCAGATAGTGAGTCGAATGAACGAGGCGAGTGAACTCCCACCAAGCGTGACGCCTGGTATTGGAGCGAGACTTCGCGATGCACGTGAAGCTCGCGGATTGACCTTTGATGCGGTTGCAGCCGAGCTGCGGATCCGCCCGGTCATCCTTGCCGCGATGGAGCGCGAGGACCATGCGGCGCTGCCAGAGCGCGTCTATCTTCTTGGGCTCCTCCGAACGTACGCGCGCCACCTTGGGCTTGACCCTGCAGCGGTGTCGGCCGCATGGGGCGGCGAGGTGCCATCGAGTGCAACTAGCGAGCCAGTGTCTCCCACGTGGGGAGGGGTGAAGGAGGGAGGAGCGGCATCAAACGGACTTCGCGCAGCTCTGCGGAGCCTCTTCGGACTCGGGATCGTTGGCCTCGGTGTTCTCGCGGCAACAGCATTTCTTGTAATTCAGTTGATTAGATTCGCCAGCCCCCCAGGTCTCAGTGTGGTGAGCCCAGCCGAAGAGGTCCTGACTCTCTCTGCCGAGACGCGAGTGGCGGTGATTCGTGGAACTGCTGGCGCAGGGACAATCATCTTGATTGAGAGCGGAGTGGGCGACTCGGTTACCACCGAAGCCGATCCCTCAGGGATCTGGAGTGTTGAGGTTCCTCTGGGCGGAGGGCGCAACGAAGTGGACATCAGCGCCCTTGACCCCGCTACGGGCTCCTCGAGCGGAGGAGCGGTGCGACGCGTGTTCATCGTCAATCTTCCGGTCAGTGATGCGCCTCGCCTCGATCTAACGAGCCCTACGGCAGGGCTGCGCGTGAGCGGCGGTGCCGTCCCAGTGGCCTTGACGTCCGATCCGAACTCGATCGTGAACGTGGCCGCCACCGATGCAAGCGGCGAAGAGGTCGTGGCCGCCTTCACCGCCAACAGCAGCGGCGCTATCCAGGGTGACCTCTCACTTCCGGCAGGCTCTTGGAGCATCAGGTTCCAGGCAACTGGTCCGAATGGGACGGTGAGCGAGGTGCTTCGTGAAGTGGAGGTTGTCTTTGCAGGCGTGACGGTCACCGTGAGCGGGAGTGGTAGCGGGACGTGGATTCGTGTCTGGACCGATGGTGCGATCGATTCGACCGTTGGACCCACGGGCATCACGCTCCGCGACGGCGAGAGTCGCACCCTCAGGGGAGACACTGCCATTGATATCCGCTTCGGCAATCCACGCGGCGCCGCTGTCACGCTCAACGGCCGTATGCTTGATGCACTAGGGGCGGCAGGCGTCCCTGAGAGCTGGAGCTTCCGAAGCGACGGACGCGTCCTTGGCTCAACCCGAAAGTAGGAGGTAACGATGCCAGCAGACAACTCGTTTGATGTGGTCTCTAATTTTGACCGCCAGGAGATGAAGAATGCGCTTGATCAGACCCGACGCGAAGTGGCCACGCGATACGACTTCCGTGGGGCAACGGCCGAGATCGAGGAGGAGAAGGAAGAGCTGGTCATCAGAGTTGACGGCGAGCTACGGCTGAAGGCTCTCCGCGACATCCTTGAATCAAAGGCGGTGAAGCGGGGGATCGACTTGCGCACCTTCGGCTGGGGGAAGCCAGAGGCTGCGGGGAGCGAGACACTCCGGATTCACGTGAAACTTCGCAGCGGGTTGGATGATCCAACGGCAAAAAAGATCACCAAGGCGATTCGTGACACCTTCCCGAAGGTAAAGACGCAGATTCAAGGTGAGGCTGTCCGTGTGACAGGGAAATCACGCGACGAACTCCAGGCGGTGATTGACTACTTGCGCACCATGGAGGTCGATCGGCCCCTCCAGTTCGAAAACTACCGCTGAGGTGCCCTGGTGACTCGCCGGATCGATGAGATCGGCGCGGGACTGGCCCCCGCACGGCGAGGCGCTCCGCTCTCCCTGCCGCTCCGACTTCATGTGGTTGGCGTCGGGGGGACGGCTGCAACAGCCGCCGCCCTCCATGCCGCCTCCCTTGGCGTTCAGGTCACTGGGTACGACCGTGAGCTCTCACCTGACACGGCGCGGATGCTCACGGCGGCAGGGGTCAGGATCTGCGCTGAAGAGGATCTCGACGCGGTCCGAAGTGCGAACATCGTAGCGGCATCAAAGGCGATCACGAGCACGCAACCGGACCACCCTCAGCTCAAGGCAGCGCGAGAGGCCGGCCTGGCGATCGTTTCCGTTCAGCAGGTGATCGCAGATGCCGCTGCCACGCGCGGTGGTGCCCTTCTGGGAGTCGCTGGGACGCATGGGAAGACCACGTCCACTGGATGGCTCCTCGCTGCGCTCCGAGCCTCTGGGCGTGATCCATCGGCCTTTGTCGGCGGCCCCCTCGCAGAGGGGGAGGGGAGCCCTGCAGGGGCGCCCATCCATCTCGGCACCGAGCCTGGCTTCATTGTGGAAGCGGACGAATACGGCGGCAATTTTGACCCGTACCTGGCTGATGGAGCCCTCATCCTCAACGCTGATTGGGACCACCCAGACATTTTCGCGGACCGCACAGCCGTCGTTCGAACCTTCGTTGATTGGGCGACTCCGATTCTTGAGCGGGGGGCCCTTGTCGTGAATGTTGCCGATCTCGGTGGATCCGAGGTTGCAGCTGCGCTCCGTGGCCGCGACCACGGGAATCTCCTCACCTACGCTGTCCGTTCACACAGACGCGCAGAGACAGGCGCCGCGGAGCACGCCGACGTCATCGCTGAGCTCGTTGAGTCTGGGGAGGGGAGGGTCGCTCTTCGAAACCTCACCTTGAGCCCAGGTGCAGAGAGTCTCGCCCCAGCTGCAAAAGGGTTGCTCGGCCTCGAGCTTCCGATCGGTCTCCTAGGGGCTCACAACGCCGCGAATGCGCTGGGGGTCGCGCTGCTTGCGGCATCAACCGGAGGGAGCCCAGAAGGCATCCGCAGTGCCCTTGCAACCTTCCCTGGGGTCGGTCGGCGGATGGAGGTCCGCTATGAGCGTGGTGGGATTACGATCCTGGACGACTACGGGCACCATCCCACCGCCATCGACGCGACAATCTCAACCGTTCGACTTCGCTACCCAGGTCGCCCGCTCGTGCTCGCGATTGAACCGCTGACATACCACCGCACCGCAGCCCTCCTCGAGCCGATCGCACACTCGTGTGCCGCCGCAGATCGCGTATTCGTTGCCGACATCTTCGCGGTGCGCGATACCGACCTCTCGATCACAAACTCCGCGGCGCTCGCTGCGGCGATTGACCGCCGCGGGGTACCAGCAGAGGCTCCCGGGTCCGTTGAAGCTACCGCTGACCGGATTGCTGACACGCTTCCTGCTGGTGCTGTCGTGCTGGTGATGGGGGGTGGGCGCTCGACCGAGCTCGCCACCCGCCTCGCGAAGGCTCTCGAGGGCCGCTAGCTCCCTTCAGGGCCACCTGCGTACTGATCAGGCTTCGGTGGCTCGCTACCGGCAAGACGAGCTGCGTGCTCTTGCGCGGTAGGACTCATTGGGCGGGCGAAGAGCGGGTGGCCCTCAGAGGTTAGGCAACGTCCCGAAGCAAGGTCCCACTGCCAGCCGTGAATGCTGCAGGTAAACGTCTCGCCGTCCTCCGACCCGAATCGTGCGAGGTCCGCCTTCATGTGCGGGCAACGGCGCTGCACCTGCCAGCCACCGACTTCAAAGGTTCCCTCTGTGGGGCCATTCTATGCGTAGAACCCCTCCGCGTATTGGATCCGTGCC
>CAIZYO010000211.1 GCA_903937225.1 uncultured Chloroflexota bacterium
ATCTAGCTGCGCTCGCGCTCGTGGTCACCGTGGCCACGCTTCAGTCGTTCCTTGCCATCACTGGCATCTGCGTGGCGTGCAAGTTGTACGGCGTGGTGGTCTGGTTCCAGAACCGAAGCCTGCCACAAGGTTCGCCGAAGATTGCGTCGCAGAAGATCCGCATGACCAAGGGGAGTGGCCGCTAATGACGACCAAGCTCTTCACCGAAGTGGATGCAAAGGCGGCGCAGCAACTGCTCGACGCACCAACGCCTCCGCTGCTGATTGATGTTCGCGAACAGAACGAGTGGGATGCGGGCTACTTGAAGGGTGCAACGCATGCGCCGAAGGGGACGATCAGCTTCACCATTGCAAACATTGCGCCAGAGAAGAGCGCACCGATCCTTCTCTACTGCGCGGGCGGTGTGCGTTCAGCCGCTGTTGCAGAGACGCTCGCTGGACTCGGCTACACGAATCTCACCTCAATGGCGGGCGGCATCACCGGATGGAGCGCCGCGGGCCTTCCAGTGGTGGAGACCACAACGCTGACACCAGAACAGAAGTCTCGCTACTCACGACACCTGCTCCTCCCCGGCGTCGGCGCTGAGGGCCAGGCGAAACTGTTGAAGGCACGCGTCTTAATGGTTGGCGCTGGTGGACTCGGTGCCCCCGCGGCGCTCTACCTTGCCGCTGCAGGTGTTGGCCACATGCGCATCATTGACTTTGACAACGTGGAGGCGTCAAACCTGCAGCGCCAGGTGATCCACACCACGGATCGCGTGGGGATGCCGAAGGTTGACTCTGCCGCCGTGCAGATTCGCGCGCTCAATCCAGACGTACAGGTAGAAGCGATCAACGGGATGCTCACCACAGAGAACGTGGCATCACTTCTTGATGGCGTTGATCTGGTGATTGACGGCACCGATACGTTTGAAGCGCGATATGCGCTGAATGATGCCGCGGTGAAGCTCGGAATCCCCGTCGTGCATGCGGGCGTCTTCCGGTTTGAAGGGCAGCTCACGGTTCTCGCACCGGGTCGCGGCCCCTGCTACCGCTGCCTCCACCCAACACCGCCACCAGCAGAGATGGCGCCGGGCTGTGGCGTGGCTGGCGTGCTCGGCGTCTTGCCGGGTGCGATCGGCGTGCTGCAGGCAACCGAAGCGCTCAAGGTGTTGCTCGGGATTGGCGAACCGCTGATCGGCCGGCTCCTCCTCTGGGACGCCCTTGAGGGGAGCTTCACGGAGTTGACTGTTAAGCGAGATCCGCACTGCGTTGCATGCGGTGATGGGAAGCGAGAGGGGAGTGCGGCATGAGTATCAGCGTCAGGATTCCACCAGTACTTCGTACCCAAACAGGCGGTGCAAAGGTTGTCAGCGTTGATGGGGCAACGCTCGGTGCAACGTTGCAGGCGCTGGTTGCCGCGCATCCAGAACTTCGTGAACAGATCTTTGAGGCGGACAACACGCTCCGCCGCTGGGTCAACGTCTATGTGGATGGCGCAGATGCCCGTCATCTTGGTGGACTAGAGACGCCAACACGAGATGGCATTGAAGTGGTGATCCTCCCTGCGATGGCGGGTGGTGCGGCTGCGCCGGACGGCGAATAGTCGTGCGCTACGAGTCAATCGGCGATGCGATCGGCGGAACACCGCTCGTTCGGGTTGACGCGCTACTCCCCGAAGCGGTACGCGCGAAAGGGATCCATCTGTACGCGAAGGTTGAGATTCTCGGGCCAACCGGATCGATCAAGGACCGCACCGCGAAGGCGCTGATCGACGACCTCGTCTTCAAGGGGCTCCTCACCCCAGGGAAAGAGCTGCTCGAGCCAACGAGTGGCAACACGGGCGCCGCACTTGCGGTGCACGCCGCCGCGCGCGGCATCCCGATCACACTAGTAATGCCATCCAACGTCACGGAAGAGCGCCGCGCCTTTGTGCGCGCGCTCGGCGCAACGATCGTGGATTCCCCCGCGGACCAAGGCTCCAACGGTGCCGTGCTCCTTGCACGCGCCATGGCGAAAGCAGACTCCAAGTACGTCTCACCCGATCAGTACAGCAACCAAGCGAACCCGAAAGTTCACGAG
>CAIZYO010000212.1 GCA_903937225.1 uncultured Chloroflexota bacterium
CCTCTGTTGAGCCGGATGATGTGAGTGCGCTGATCGCCTGCGTCGATTGGGTCGTGGAACGCCTTTAGCCTCTTGCGCGCCTCTCGCGCGTTTTGCTCTGCGCCGCCGCACGTGTCTTTGAAATCACAAAGAAAGCAGAGGCGCTGCTTGACCGTTCGGCTACTTGAGCGCACGATGCATGCATGCACGTTCTGCTCGTAGAAGATGACGCCAAACTCGGACCGCTGATCGTTCGGTTGCTTGCCGCCGAACGCCATACGGTTGAGCTTGCCGCAACTGGCGCAGACGGGATCGCCTTCTGGGAGAGCAAGCGCTGGGATCTCGTGATCCTAGACCGCATGCTCCCTGATCTTGAAGGTGCCTCCATCTTGCGCGATCGGCGCCGCGCAGGCGACACCACGCCTGTCTTGATGTTGACCGCAATGGGTACCGTTGATGATCGCGTGGAGGGTCTCGACTCTGGCGCGGATGATTATCTGACCAAGCCGTTTGCCGCGTCTGAGCTGCTCGCGCGTGTACGCGCACTAGGACGACGCAACGAGTTCGCGGCGGGCGGGCCAGTTTCACGGATGATCGTCGCCGGCCTAGAACTAGATGAATCTCGACATGCGCTCACGTACGCGGGCCAGGTCATTGACCTCTCCGCACGTGAGTACGCACTCCTTGCGCACTTGATGCGAAATCGCGGCGCCGCGCTGACGCGGCAGCAGCTCCTGGATGAGGTGTGGGGGGCGGAGCCAGACGTCTACTCCAACGTGGTTGATCTCTACATCCACTATCTGCGCGAGAAATTCAAAGACGCAGGTCACGAGGATCTGATCAAGACGGTGCGTGGCGTCGGTTACCGGCTGATTGAGGCGGAGGCGTCATGAGCGGCACTCGTTCACCGCGTCCAGCAGAAGGCGGCATTGAGGCACTCCTCGCACGCACCCGACGCCAGGTCGCCGGATTCACGCTTGTCGCCATCGTCTCCGTCATTGCGGTCGTTGGCGTTGGCAGTGCCCTCGCTGGCTCGCGCGCCATTGACGCGGGACTCGATGACGCCCTGCGCGAGCGCGCCACTGACATCCTGCACGAAATTGAAGAGAAGCTCCCACCACTCCCATCGCCCGACCCTTCTGGCGATCCGTCCGAATCTGAGGGACCGGACGAGAGTTCCGCGCCTGGCGTAACGCCGTCTCCAAGTACCTCTCCTGGCGCGTCACCAAGTGAGTCGGCTGAGCCTGAGCCGACACTTCCGCCTGGGAACGAAGAAGAAGAGGAAGAAGAAGAGAACGATGAGGACGAGGACGAAGAGGGAGAGAGCGAGGGCGATGCTGGCGCAGGTGTAGGCGCGGTGACGCGCGTGCAGCTCGCGGGCGGCGCGTTGATGTTCGGACAAGTAGCCACGGTGCGCGGTGCTGCGCCGCAGATCACTCGCGCAGATGAGCCGATTGATCCAACGGCTGGCGGTATTCCACCCGAGGTCCTTGTAGAAGAGTTTGATGAAGATGGACCGTGGGCGATCCTCTCGCCGAACGGTACGGTGCTCGCTACCTCAGAGGCGGTCACCAGCGAATTTCCGATCACCGCGGCCGCCGCAGAGGCGGCTGGCGTGGCGGATGTGCGCACCGTGCTGATTGGCGCGGTTGAATATCGACTGATGACGCTCCCCGTCCGGCACCCCGACGCGGGCGTTGACGGGCCGCTGCTCGGATACGTCCAGGTCGCTGGACGTCTTGATATCTCCAACGCGCAGCAGGAGAGCCTCTTGACTACGCTCCTGATCTTTGGTGGGCTTGGACTCGCGGCTGCACTGCTGGTGTCCGTGTTGGTGACGCGACGCGTGCTTGCGCCGATCGCCGCCGCTGCAACGCGAGAGCGGGGGATGGTGGCGAAGGCGTCGCACGAACTTCGCACCCCAGCATCCGTGATTCTCTCCAGCGCTGAGATCCTTGAACGCGAAGGACTCGTGAAGCCCGCGGGCCGCGACCTGCTGCGCGGAATTGCCGAAGAGTCGCAGCGGCTCGGACGCCTGAGTGCCGATCTCCTCACTCTCGTCAAAGACCGCGCGGGTGACGCGGAGCAACAGCTCGCCCTCGCCCCGGGTGATGTGACTGAAGTGGCGCGCACGGCGGCGGAGCGCGCGAAGATCATGACCGCAGGGAGCGAACGCACGATTGAGACAGAGATTTCGGACCGCACGCTGAGCGCCGCGATTGATGCGGATCGACTCCTGCAGCTCCTCCTCAACTTGGTAGAGAACGCGATTCGACACTCGCCACCCGGCGGAACCATCACGATCGGTGCGGCGGAACACGACGGGCGTGCAGAGCTCTGGGTTGACGATGAGGGGCTCGGGATTCCCGAAGAGGAGCGCGAGCTCGTCTTTGATCCGTTCTATCGCAGCCCGCGTGATCGCTCCAGTCGCGACGGCGGTTCAGGACTCGGCCTTGCGATCGCGCGATCAATTGTGGTGGCGCATGGAGGGTCGCTGACCGCGGAGTCTTCAGCTTCAGGCGGTGCGCGGCTCGTCGCTCGAATTCCACTGATTCGCGCGGAGTAAGCGTGTCCATCGGGACGCCCGCTCTCGTGCACCTTGCGCGAGAGAAGATCCCGCACCAGGTGCATCAGTACGAGATTCCCGAGACTGATGGGCCAGCCCAGGCGCGCGGCGCACGAGTTCATTACGGCGTCGCTGCAGCCGAGGCACTCGGGGCTCCTCCCGGGCAGATGTTCAAGACGCTCGTGGTCTCCCTCGAGCCCCCTGCCGGCGCACAGGGGGCTCAGAGCGCACCCGGAGAACGTGGCGCACGGCCGCCAGAAATCGGAATGGCACTCCTTGCCGTTGATCGCGAGGCGAGTCTCAAACTTGTGGCGCGTGCGTTTGGTGTGCGGCGCGCCGCGCTCTTGGACGCGGCCGACGTGACGAAGGTGACCGGATACGTGATCGGAGGGGTGAGCCCATTCGGCACCAAGCGCCCACTCCCTGTGGTCATTGATGACGCTGTCCTCTCACTGCCACGCGTCTTCCTTTCTGCGGGCCAGCGCGGCACATCCATTGAGATGGCGAGCGCCGATCTCATTCGCGGGCTTGATGCGCACGTGGCTCCAATCTCGGGGGCTGAGTAGCGTGGTCGCAGTGCGCGTGCGTGCTGCCCTTGTCCGCGCCGCCCTTGTGCGTGCGGCCCAGCAGCTCCCTTTGAGACTTCACATTAATCAGGAGTCCCTGATGAGCGGGCGTACAAGACCCGCCCCCGCAGCCGGTCGCATGATTCAGAGATGGCAGTGGCAGTAAGCACGCGTTTCAAGGAGGCCGTCTCGCGGAAGAACCGCAAGGAGGCTGGCCCGTTGACGCCGCCGCTCCCGCGGCGCTGGTCACTCACGCCGAGCGATCTCTACCTACTCATTGGCGGCGCAGCGGTAGTGATTGGCGGGATGTGGGTGCGCCACGGCGGCGCTTCGCTCTTTGTTGATCCGATCGGCGTGATTGCAGCGGTTGGCCAGCTGACGGCGCTCTACGGCACCCTCCTTGCGCTCGTCGGCATCCTGTTGATGTCACGCGCCCCGTGGATCGATCAGGTGGTTGGAAGTGACGAGGCGGCGCGGTTGCACCGACTCGCCGGCTTCGCCTCCGTCTGGCTCCTCGTGGTGCACGCGCTCGCCTCGACCGCCGCCTTTGTCTCTGGCGACAGTATTGCAACTCCTGGGCAGATCCTTGATGGGATCGTTGACTTCACGCTGCGCCAAGATGGTGGCCTCGGCGCCACCGTGGCGATCGGCCTCTTCATGCTCGTTGCGCTGGTCTCCATTCGCGCGGCTCGCTCCTTCCTTGCGTACGAGACCTGGTACGGGATTCACCTTTACGTCTACCTAGCGGTGGCGCTCGGGTTTACCCATCAGATCGCTCTCGGCTCAGACTTCGTTGGCGACGAGCTGGCACGGAACACGTGGATCGGACTCTATGCGATCGCCTTCCTTCCACTGATCCTCTTCCGGTTCATCGCGCCGATCTACCGAAACCTGCGACACCAGTACTACGTTGATGAGGTGGTGATGGAACGACCGGGTGTGGTTTCGCTCTGGGTCGCTGGTCGCAGCCTCGAGAAGCTCCCAGTGCGCGCGGGACAGTGGTTCGGCATCCGCGCCCTCACCGCCGATGGCTGGTGGCGCTCCAATCCCTTCTCAATCTCTGCGGGACCTGACGCGCGACGACTTCGCTTCACGATTGAGGCGGTTGGCGACGGGAGCCGCCGCCTCCAGCGACTCCTCCCCGGGACGCGCCTCTTCCTTGAAGGGCCGTACGGTCTCCTGACTGGCGCGGTGCGAACGCGCGAGAAGGTCC
>CAIZYO010000213.1 GCA_903937225.1 uncultured Chloroflexota bacterium
CCGCCGCGCGCTCCGGAAGTTCGGCTGCTACTCGCGCAGCAATGCGATCAACATAGATCGCCGCACCCTTTGGGTCGAGCCAGATGTGTGGATCACTGCCACCATGCCCATGCTCTTCACCCTCTTCTGCTTCCTCTTTACCCTCTTCCTCGTCGTGCTCCTCTCCCTCGAGGTAGACCCACGCGTTGCTCTCGTCGATTCCCTCTGCAAGCTCAAGCACATCCTCTTCGCTCTTTCCAGCCGCTTCGAGCAGCGAGAGCGCCCACTCATCAAGGCCGAGTCCGTTCATGACGATGAGGTCCGCGCCAGCGAGCTTCTGCGCGTCGGCGGGGGATGGCTCAAACGTGTGGACGTCAACACCAGCCGGGATGATCGTTTCAATCGTCACGTTGTCACCAAGCGCAAGTTGTGCAAGATCAGCAAACACGCTGGTTGTTGCAATCACCGTGTAGTCAGCAGCTGCCCCAGTGCTCTCGCTAGGAGACGGCGAAGCTGCGCTCCCGTTGCATCCAGCAACCAGGACGAGCGACGCAAGTGCTGCGCCCACTGCCGTCCATACGGATCTTTTGATACCTAGTCTCATGGTTCCTCCTTTGTATGCCTAGCGTTGCTAGGCGGTTAAAAAACTGCTCCGCCTAGTTGGCGGAGCGGCAGTCAGGGCAGCGGCCGAAGAGTTCGAGCCGGTGCTGTTCAATCTTGAAACCAGAGCGGCGCGCCGCTTCGTGCGTGACCGCTTCAATCCCGCAGTCGTCCACATCTGTTGTTGCGCCACAGTTGAGGCAGACAAGATGGTGATGGTGGGTTGGCTCGCATGGGATGTAGGCGTGCGTTCCGTCAGGGAGATCGATCCGCTCCACCAGCCCCTGCTCGCTGAGGAGCTCCAGGAGTCGAAAGACGGTTGCGCGTCCAATCCCCATCCTTCGCCGACCGGCATCCTTCAGGAGGTCCGCAGCGGTGAAGTGCCCCTCGCGGCGCTCAATGAGCGCGGCGAGCTTCCGGCGGGGGCCGGTCAGGCGCACCCCTGCGCGATCCAGTGCGTCGAGCATCTCTTCTGCCATGGCCTGAGCCTAGCACATATGATACCCAGTATCAATAGACCGCCGTAGAGCCTCTGAGGCTCTAGCGCTATACTCCAAACATGGAACTAATTCGACGCGCAGCGCTCTCTGGGATTGTGGTCGGCGTGGTGGGTGTGATCGTCCTCTTCCTCGCCAACCCTTTCGGCGGCACTCCCGCTCCGAGCATGGATGGGAATTTCACACCGGTCGCGCCGACGCTGACTCCAGCAGCAGGCCTTGCTA
Source organism: uncultured Chloroflexota bacterium (assembly GCA_903937225.1). Taxonomy (GTDB): domain Bacteria; phylum Chloroflexota; class Limnocylindria; order Limnocylindrales; family Limnocylindraceae; genus Limnocylindrus. The sequence continues at coordinate 1,302 of CAIZYO010000213.1, forward strand.
CCGACCACGGACTCGGCGCGATTGACGCCCCAGTCGTCCTCACGGTTTGGACTGATTACCAGTGCCCGATCTGCGGCACATGGGGGAATGGCGTAGAGCCAGCGCTCTACGAGCGATATGTCACCGAAGGGAAGCTGCGAATTGAGCACCGGCACTACTCATTCCTCGGAGAAGAGTCTTTCGCTGCGGCCGTTGGCGCAGAGTGCGCGGCTGACCAGGACAAGTTCTGGGCCTTCCATTCGCACCTCTTTGCGAATCAGGCTGGTGAGAACGAAGGAGCCTTCAGCGCCGAACGGCTGCGCAAGATTGCTGGCGCTGCAGGCCTTGATCTCGTCGCATGGGATACGTGCATTGCGGACCCAGCAGTCCGCGCCGAGGTTGACGCGGATGCGGAGGAGGCAAAGTCACTGGGCATCACGGGTACCCCAACACTTGTTCTTGGCGAGTGGCAGCAGTCGGGAATTCCGTCCGCTGAGGATCTCTACGCGCGCATTGACGAAGCACTAGGAAACTAGTCTCGTGTCGCGGGCGCACCGCATTAGCGCGCTTGCATCCGCAGTCGGCGTTGCGATCTCTGTCTATCTGCTTTCGATTCGTCTCATCGGAGTTCCTGCAATCTGTGGGCCGGCACTTGGACCGTTTGGCGGCTGCTCCAAAGTTGAAGCG
>CAIZYO010000214.1 GCA_903937225.1 uncultured Chloroflexota bacterium
GAGGTCAAACGCACCCACGCCAAGATCTTTCGCTGCTACGGCGGCGACCGCAAGTGCACGGTTCTCGTCCACGCTGTGCGAGCGCAGTGCGGTGACGATCAGTCGCACCTGCACACCAACCTCCGCGGCAGCTGAGCTGGCACCGCGCGCAACAGCGGCGATCACCTGTGACTGCGTCAGCCCCTTCGCCGTGTGGAGGTGCGGCCCCCAACGAAGCTCCATATAACGAACGTTCTCTGCCGCCTTGGCGCGGACGACGTGGTCCGCCAGGCGCTCAAGCGCCTCTTCGTCTTGCAGGAGGGCGATCGGCAGATCAAATGCGCGGAGTAGATCAGCCTGATCAACGCAGCGTTCTGGCGCAACGAGCGCGGCGCGCATCCCCGCCCAGTCGCGTGGCGCCTCAACCTTTCGCGTGCGCGCCAACTCAAGGGCGAGTGTTGGATCGAGGGAGCCATCAAGGTGCAGGTGCAACTCGGGCTTCGGGAGCTCGGTGAAGAAGCGCAGGTCGTCATCCGGTCGAATGAAGTCTGGCTCGCGCACCTTCCGCATGTGTACCGCCCCTCTAATGCTCCCCTTGCCTCAAGTTCGTGCGCAGAGGATACTCCTCCCATGAGCCTCTCACTCCCTACCGCCACAGATTCGCGAGCGCTGGCCGGTTGGCTGCGCAACGTCACCCCAGTTGATCGTGTTGGGGTGGAAGAGCGCGTGGCGGCGCTCAAGACTCGCTCAATCAAGAAGTCGACCAAGGTTTGGGCGCTGCGGCTTGCGATCAGCATGTGTGACCTCACCACGCTGGAGGGGAAGGACACGCCAGGGAAGATCCGTCAGCTCGCCGCAAAAGCGGCACGTCCGCACCCAGGCAACGCTGACGTTCCGTCCGTGGCCGCCCTCTGTTGCTACCCGGACCTTGTCAGCGTTGCAAAGGAGGCGCTCGCAGGGAGTGGCGTGAAGGTTGCCGCGGTCGCTACGGCGTTTCCGAGCGGAAGGTCCTGGCTTGACCTGAAGATCGCGGAGACGAAACACGCAGTCGCCGCGGGCGCCGATGAGATTGACATGGTCATTGACCGTGGCGCGTTCCTCTCCGGTGACTACGCGAAGGTCTGGGACGAGATTGTTGCGGTGAAGGACGCCTGCGGACCAGCACACTTGAAGGTGATCCTTGAGACAGGCGAACTCGGCAGCTATGACGAGGTGCGCCGCGCCTCCGCCCTTGCGATTGCGGCGGGGGCTGACTTCATCAAGACGTCAACCGGAAAGGTGACGCCAGCGGCAACGCTCCCCGTCACCCTCGTCATGCTTGAATCAATCCGCGAACACTGGAACGCAACCAATCGCGTCGTCGGCATGAAGCCTGCGGGCGGCATTCGGACGGCGAAGGAGGCGATCCAGTATCTGGTCGTCCTTCATGAGACGCTCGGGCCAGCCTGGATGACTCCAGACCGTTTCCGATTCGGTGCATCAAGCCTCCTAAACGACCTGCTGATGCAACTTGAGAAAGAGGCGACGGGCGCCTACGCAGATCCGGACGACTTCACCCTCGACTAAACCGGCGCGTCCCGCGTGGGCGACGAAGCGCGTGGACCTACGAACCGATCGGGTGCCAGACGGTTTTCATCTCAAGGAAGGCGGTCATGCCGTCAATGCGCTCGCCACGCTCCCCTGTGAACGCGTTCGCCCGATCCTTCTCGCCGTGCGGACGGCGCGCGATGCGAGCAACATGCTCCGCGGCCCCTCGCTCCGCGTCCGTGAGCAGTTCGTCGGGACAGCCCCAGAGGTCAATGCCATCAATGTCCGCGTGACGCGAAAGGTGTGGCATGAGCTCCGCACGTCGGCCAGTGAGGATGTTCACCACACCCGCTGGAACATCGCTCACCGCGAGTGTCTCGGCGAGCGTGACGGCGGGGAGCGGTGCCCCCTCGCTCGCAACGAGGACGGCAACGTTGCCGCCCGCCAGGACGCCAGCGAGTCGTGTGACTAACCCAAGGAGCGGTGAGCTCTCCGGTGAAACGATCGCCACCACGCCCGTTGGTTCGGGGATCGTGAAGACGAAGTGTGAAGAGGCAACCGGATTTGTACCGCCAAGGACGGCAGGGATCTTGTCTGGCCACCCGGCAAACCAGACGAGGCGGTCAATACTTGCCGCAACCTCTTCGGTCGCCTCAGATTTGCCATAGCCGTGCGCCACGAGGTCGTCGCGGAACTGTGCGGCACGCCCCTCCATCAACTCGGCGACGCGGTACATGATCTGGCCACGAAGTGATGCGTTGCGGGACGCCCAACCGGGAGCCGCAGCACGCGCAACCTTGACCGCCTCACGCAGATCTTTGCGCGACGCGCGTGCAATGTTTGCACTCCCACCACGCGCGAGCGGTAGCACGTCGGTGCGCCCCGACTCGCTGCGCGGGAACGCGCCACCGATGTAGAGCTTTGGTGTGCGCCGCACTTCGAGACGGGCGTCGTCCGGTGCGGCAACTGCGCTGAGCAGTGCGCTCTCACGGAACTCCCCCTTCTTGCCGCTTTTCTTCCCCATTAGGAACTCCTCAGGTAGGCGTGGAGCCCCTGCAGGCCGCCCTCGCGACCGTATCCTGATTCCTTGTAGCCACCGAACGGCGAGGTTGGATCGAAGCGGTTGAAGGTGTTCGCCCAGACAACACCCGCCTTTAGCTGTGCGGCAACCTGCAGGATGCGGCTCCCCTTCTCTGTCCAGATTCCGGCGGAGAGTCCGTACGCCGTGTTGTTCGCCTTCTCAATCGCTTCGTCCACGGTACGGAACGTGATCGTGGAGAGGACCGGTCCGAAGATCTCCTCGCGCGCAATGCGATGGCTCTGTGCAACGTTCGTGAAGAGTGTCGGCTTATAGAACCAGCCTCGATCAGGGAGGACACACTCCGGCTGCCAGAGGTTCGCCCCCTCGGCAACACCACTCGCCACGAGTTCACCGATCGTCTCCATCTGCGCCCGCGAATTGATGGCACCAACATCGGTGTTCTTATCCATCGGATCACCGACGCGGAGTGTGGACATACGGTCCTTCAGTCGAGCAATGAAATCTTCGGCGATCGACTCCTGCACCAAGAGTCGACTCCCCGCGCAGCAGACCTCGCCCTGATTGAAGAAGATGCCGTTGATGACGCCCTCCACTGCTTGGTCGAGTGCCGCATCTTCAAAGACAATGTTCGCCGCCTTGCCACCAAGCTCAAGGGTCAGCGCCTTGCCGTGACCCGCGATCCCTTGCGCGATCTTGATCCCAACGGAGGTGCTCCCAGTGAAGGCAACCTTCGCAACGCGTGGATCGGTGGCGATCGCCATCCCCATCTCGCCAGGCCCCGTGATGATGTTGACGACACCAGGTGGGAGATCAGCCTGACGGCAGACGTCGGCGAAGAGGAGTGCGGTGAGCGGAGTGGTGCTCGCAGGCTTCAGAACCACCGTGTTCCCCGCGGCGAGCGCTGGTGCGATCTTCCAGGCGAGCATCAGGAGCGGGAAGTTCCACGGGATCACCTGCCCCACCACGCCGTGTGACTCGGGACGGCGTCCTGGGACGGCGTACTGCAGCTTGTCCGCCCAACCGGCGTAGTACCAGAAGTGTGCCGCCGCGAGCGGCACATCCACGTCGCGGGATTCGCGGATCGGCTTCCCAGAGTCGAGGGTTTCCGTCACCGCAAACTCGCGGCTCCGCTCCTGCAGGATGCGACTAATGCGATAGAGGTATTTGGCGCGCTCGCGCGGCGCAAGCTTTGACCAGACCTTTCGATACGCACGCTCCGCAGCGCTGATGGCGCGATCTGCATCTTCGGCACCCCCCTTCGCCACTTCGGCGAGCGGCTCTTCGGTTGCCGGGTTGTAGGTGATGACCACTTCGCCACTTGCAGGTGCGCGCTCCTGGCCGTCAATGAAGAGCCC
>CAIZYO010000215.1 GCA_903937225.1 uncultured Chloroflexota bacterium
GATCCCTGGCACCACTCCGCTCGTTGAAACAACAATTCGACGTTGCCCGATGCCGCCCCGAAGCGGGTCGGTGAGGCCGTCAATTGACGCGAGTACGGGGTCAAGATTCTGAAGTGGCTCCCCCATCCCCATGAACACGAAGTTCGTGAGCTCCCGCCCTTCGCCTCGAAGGATCTGTCGCGCGCGACGCACCTGATCTTGGATCTCACCAGCGGTCAAGTTGCGGGTAAAGCCAAGCTCACCCGTGGCGCAGAAGGGGCAGCCGACCGCGCACCCTGCTTGGCTTGAGACGCAGATGGTCGCTCGCTCTCCGCGGCCGCGCCGTGGATCGGGTGGATAGCGCATCAGCACCGCCTCAACCTTCGCGCCACCGCTGAGCGTGATCAGGAGCTTGCTCGTTGCCCCGTCCTCAACATCTTCTCGTTCGAGCTGCTCTGCAGAGTAGAAGCGGGCGACACCAGCGAGCGCCTCCTGCGCTCGTCGGCTCAGCGTCGTGACCTCCGACCAGGTCGTTGCATCAGAGCGCCAGATCGCATCAAGGATCTGAGCCGAGCGGTACTTCTCAAGTCCAAGATCGGCAACAAGTTGCGCAACCGCACTCGGATCAAGGTCACTGATCGCGGGGAGGGGTGATGCTGCGGTGCTCATGTGCGGATTCTCGCATGCGGAGCGAGAAGTTCCGGTCGGCCGTGAATCAGCGCAGTTCCGCTCATGCGGCGCCCGCCCATCGGGGTCACTTCAAGGAGTGGGAGGGCGCCCCCTTTCAGTCCGAGGAGGAGAACCTCCTCGTGCACGAGGAGACCTCCAAGAGGGACGTCAATCTCAGCGAGCGGTGCGCCAATCACATCAAGCTTCAGCCGCTCGAGCGCTGGGGCGAGGCTGATCCAGACACCAGGCCATGGGCGGTACGCGCGCCATGCCCGGTGTGCGTGGTCTGCGGTCCAGGTCGCCAGAACCTCACCGTCCGACCGTTGCAAACGACGCGTCAGCGAAACACCCTCTGCAGGCTGAGCGCTCGGAACGATCTCCCCTGCAAGGTATCGATCCAGCGTCCCTGCGATGCCGTCCGCCGCTAGTTGCGCGAGTTGCGCCTCAAGACGCGGTGCGTCCTCGTCGCCGCGCAACTGATGCCGCTGCACTGCGAGGAGCGGTCCTGTATCCAGCCCCTCATCCATGAGGATGGTACTCACTCCGGTCTCTTGATCGCCGGCCAAAATGGCTGCAGGAATCGGTGCAGCGCCACGATACGCAGGCAGAAGCGAAGGGTGAAGATTCAGGATCCCTCGCGGAACCGAGCGCAACAGTTCAGCAGGAACGATCTGCCCAAAGTCTGCGAGCAGGCCCACGGATACATCAAGGGCAGCGATCGTCTCCTGCGTGGAGGGGGCGCGGAGTCGCTCAACTTCAAGGAGTGGCAGATCGCGCTCCCGCGCCCACGATGCGACTGGCGTTGCAACGAGCGCACCGTCTCGCCCCGACGGCCGCGGTGCGGCAGTGATCACGGCGGCAATACTCCCCTCGTGCTTCTCGTGGAGAGCATCAAATGCTGGCACGCCGAAGCCGCCACTCCCAATCAACAGGAGCCGCAGATCAGTGACTGTGTGCCTCTGCGGCGCGAGCCGCACGCTTCGCGCGTTTCCCTTCCGGACTTTCAGGATCAGACTCACCGTCATCCTCATCGCCGGTTACGGCGATCAGCTGGTCAAGCGAATCAAGATAGTCAATGTAGAGTTTCCCCTTAAGGTGGTCGAGCTCGTGTTGTACGGCGCGCGCAATGTAGCCGTGTTCGCTGAACTTATAGACACGTCCGTGACGATCTTGCGCTTCAACCCACACTCGTTCGCGTCGCGTGATGTCGGCAACGTAGCCTGGGATTGATAAGCATCCTTCAAGATCAGTCACATCGCCCTTGTCGCGCATGATGCGCGGGTTGACGAGCTCATACGTTCGCCCTTTCGCCTCGACGACCGCGACGTTAAGCGGTTCGCCAAGCTGGGGGGCGGCCAGTCCAGCGCCTGGCGCGGCGCGCATCGTGTGCACGAGATCGTCAAGAAGGCTGTGCAGCAACTTTCCAAAACTCTCTACCGGCTCCCCGGGCATACGGAGGCGCGGATCACCGAGGAGCAGGATCGGCTTCACACTCATGGCCTGATTCTACCAATCGGCGGGGAGGCTAGAGGAGCGTCTCTGGATCCAAGTCAATGCTGACATCGCGCCCTCCGAGCGCCCGAACAAACGGGAGCGGATCGGCTGCGCGCAGAATGAGGTTCTCCCTCCAACGCCCCGCGCGTTTCGGCACCCAGGCAGGGATCGGCCCAAGGAGACGCGCCCCGGAACCCTCTGGAAGTTGGCCGCGCAGCTTCTCCGCAACGGCAACCGCGCGCGTATGAGTAGCCGTTGCAGTAGCGCCAGAGACGGTGACCTTCGCCGTGCGCAGGAAGGGGGCACCTCCAGCCCGTTCACGAAGCAGAACTTCGCGCCGACGCCACGCACTCACGTCACCGCCACGCGCAAGCTCTACCGCCGCCGCAATCGCAGGATCTTCCGGCCGATAGCTCTGCACCCATGCGGTCCCACCGCTCCCCCCTCGCCCCAAGCGACCACTCGCCTGCACGATCAGAGAGACGACCCGCTCCGCAGCCCGTTCATCGGGAAGGAGGAGGCCCGCGTCCGCAGAGGCGATCCCCACCAGCGCGAGGCGAGGGAGATCTAACGCCTTGGCCGCAAGTGCGGTACCGATCAGCAGCTGGGTCTCACCCTTTCGGAAGGCGTCCAAGATGCGATCGCCTGCGCCGATGCTCGCGGTGGTGTCCGCGTCGAGTCGGCCGATGCGGAGCGACGGTAGGAGTCGCTTCACTTCGCCCTCAAGGCGCTCTGTTCCACCACCGATCGCGCGAATCCGTGCACCGTTGCACGAAGGGCAGCGCGTGAGCGGCTCCGCGACGAGCCCACACCCGTGACAGCGGAGCAGCGACCCAGCACTGTGCAGGACGAGTGGCCGTTCACACGACGGGCATGATTGCGCCGCGCCACAGTCCCTGCAAAGCAGTGCCGATGCGAGGCCTCGCCGATTCATGATCAGAAGTGCCTGCTCCCCGTCACCCCACTTAAGCGCCTCAAGGGCTGCGAGGAGTGGTCGACTGATCATTGAATTCCAGCCGTCCTCAAGCTCGCGACGCATGTCAACCACTTCGACACGGATTGCAGCGCTGCGATGCTCAAGCGTTACATGACGCCACTCTTGCTGTTTGGCGCGTGCGATCGTCTCAATGGATGGCGTCGCACTGATAAGGAGGACGGGTGCTGCCGCGAACGCACCGAGCATGATCCCTGCATCGCGCGCATGGAGGCGTGGGGTGCGATCAGACTTGTAGGCCGCCTCATGCTCCTCATCAACGACGATCAGGCCAACTTCACGGCTCAGCGCGCCCAACGCAACGCGAGTGCCCACCACGAGGTGTGGCCCGACCTCCTGCAGCCGGGCGTGAGCATCCAGCCGCTCACCTTGGCTCGCCCCTGAATGCACGAGTTCCGGCTCAACCCCTGTGATGCTCCGAAGCACGTCAGCAGCAAGTGCAACCTGCGTTGCCTCAGGGACGAGCCAGAGCACTGAACGCCCCGCAGAGAGCGTGCGCGACGCGATCTCGGCGGCGAGACGACTCTTCCCCGATCCTGGCGCTCCATCAATCAGCGTGACGCCATCAAGGCGCGGCTCGCTCAGGAGTGCGCGCTGTGTGGGGCTCCACTCGGAGACAGAGAGGTCGCTGATGACGTTGTCGCGGCGATCAGCGTGACGTCGCTGGTGTCGTCGCATCGCAATCTGCACGAGACCGAGGGCTGCAAGTCGACGGGCGGCGGGA
>CAIZYO010000216.1 GCA_903937225.1 uncultured Chloroflexota bacterium
GGCGTGCCACCCGCTGCAGCGGCAGACATTAGGCGAGTCCGAGCGCGGCGTCGACCTCCGAGAGTCCGCGATCGATCACGACAAAGGCGAAGTCCAACTCTTCGTCGCTGATGTTGAGCGGAGGATTCGTGAAGAAACCGTTCCAGCGGACGATTGTGTACAGCCCGTTGGCGCGGAAGAACTTCCCGAGTGCCGCCATCTCTGGCACCGTCTCGTTAAACCCCGCGATCGGCGTTCCGCTCTTCGGATCTCGCACGAGCTCCATGATCCCGAAGAGCCCGATGTTTCGGATCGGTCCGACGCACGGGTGCTTCGCCTTCATTCGCTCATGGTGCGCGCGCAGCTTCTTGCCGCTCTCCGCTGCACGTTCAATCAAACCATCCTCTTCGTACACGTCAATTGTCGCGAGCGCCGTGGCGCAGGCGAGCGGATGGCTGTTGTACGTGAGCCCTGCGCCGAAGACCTTTTCGGCGAAGTGATCCGCAATGTGGCGGCGCATCCCGAGTGCACCAAGCTGCACGTAGGCGCTCGTGAGCCCCTTCGCCATGGTGATCATGTCTGGGACTACGCCCCAGTGATCAATGGCGAACCACTTCCCGGTGCGACCGAATCCACCCATCACCTCGTCGGCGATGAGGAGGATGCCGTAGCGGTCGCAGAGCTCTCGCATCCCCTGCATGTAGCCGTCTGGCGGAATGAGGATGCCGTTCGTGCCAACCACACTCTCGATGATGATCGCAGCAACGGTGTGTGGGCCTTCAAACTTGAGGATCTTCTCCGTTTCTGCGAGCACTTCTGCGGCTGGACGCGGCGCATCTGCGCCGAACTCGTGGAAGTCTGGAATGCGGAAGACGCCGGGCATGCCCGGCTCCGTGAACCAGCGGCGCGGTTCACCCGTCGCCGTAAGCGCCCCCGACGTGCCGCCGTGATACGAGCGGTATCGCGCGGCAATCTTGTGGCGTCCAGTGAAGAGTCGCGCAATTCGGAAGGCGTTCTCTACCGCCTCCGCGCCACCATTTGTGAAGAAGAATGCGTCAATGTCGCCTGGGCAGATCTCGGCGAGCTTCTGGCCGAGTCGCGCGCGCGGTTCGGTTGCCATAAAGGGATTCGCATAGGCGAGCTTCGCCGCCTGATCGGTGATCGCCTTCAGCACGCGCTCATCGCCGTGTCCAATGTTGGTGCACATCAGTTGACTGTTGAAGTCGAGGAACTTATCGCCCTCGGGTGTCCAGAACCACGAGCCCTTGGCGTGTTCGATTGGAATGGGGTTCGCCGCGGCCTGTGGTGACCACTCGGTCATGGTGTGGCGCTTCGAGAGAGCGACGATCTCGGCTCCGCTCATCCCGGTGCGAACGTTCACTGCCGCCATGGGACCCCCTTCGCTGCCTCGGTCAAGCGACCGCGTACGCAGAGAATACCCGCCGTTGTCGCACAGCGTGCGACACTTCCGCGCCCTGCGGCACAACTGCCACCCCTGCGGCAGAATGCCGTCATGCCTATGAACATCGAGCACCTGGCCGCGCAGAAGGCGCCCGAAACCCTGAAGAACTTCATCGCTGGCCGCTGGGTCGCGTCATCCTCAAGCGAGACGCTCGTCGTCCCAAACCCGGCTACTGAGCAGATCCTGGCGCACGTCCCCCTCTCCAACACCGCCGACGTTGCCGCCGCCGTCGCAGGCGCCCGCGCCGCCGCCTTCGAGTGGGGTGAGATGCCACCCCCCGAGCGCGCCACCTACCTCTTCAAACTACGTGAGGCGCTCTTGGACAACCGTGAGGCACTGACCAAGCTGGTCACTACCGAGAATGGGAAGGTCTTCTCTGACGCGGCTGGTGAGGTTCGCCGTGGCATCGAGGTGGTCGACTTCGCCTGCGGCGCGCCAACGCTGCTGATGGGCCAGAACCTCGACCAGGTCTCGCGCGGCATTGATTCGGAGATGGTGCGCTTCCCTGTCGGTGTCGTCGCTGGCATCACCCCGTTCAACTTCCCCTTCATGGTGCCGATGTGGATGCTCCCACTCGCGATCGCCTGCGGGAACAGCTTCATCCTGAAGCCGTCAGAGCGCACGCCGCTCTCGTCGCAGCGCATCGTCGAGATCTGTGAAGAGGCGGGGATCCCAACGGGTGTTGTCAGCCTGGTGCACGGCGCCGTAGAGACGGTCACCGGTCTGATCAGCCACCCGGGTGTGGACGCGGTGAGCTTCGTCGGTTCCGAGCGCGTCGCGCGAATCGTCTACGAGACCGCATCAAAGAACGGGAAGCGCGTCCAGGCGCTCGGCGGCGCAAAGAACCACATCATCGCCATGCCGGACGCAGTACTGGACCAGAGCGTGCCGAACATTGCTGAATCAGCCTTTGGCAACGCAGGCCAGCGCTGCCTTGCAGGATCTGTTCTCACCGTA
>CAIZYO010000217.1 GCA_903937225.1 uncultured Chloroflexota bacterium
ACAACGTTCGGACACCTTGACTCCACGATTCGCCTTGAGCGAAGCATTGCAGAGTTGGGAATCTATCCGGCTGTGGATCCGTTGACGTCAACGTCACGCGTGCTTGACCCGAACGTGGTTGGCGCAAGCCACTACGAGACGGCGCGCGAGGTGCAGCGTGTGCTGCAGCGTTACCGTGACCTGCAAGACATCATCGCCATTCTCGGAATGGACGAGCTCTCGCCAGATGACAAGTCGCTCGTTTCACGCGCGCGACGTCTGCAGCGCTTCATGAGCCAGCCGTTCTTCGTCGCGGAGGTCTTCACGGGCCGCCCCGGCAAGTTCGTCAAGATTGCAGACACGGTTGCATCGTTCCGCGAGATCCTGGAGGGGAAGGCCGACGCACTGCCAGAGCAGGCGTTCTTCCTCGCCGGCACGTTGGACGACGTACGCGCGAACGCCGCCGCAATGGCGAAGTAGCGCATGCCATTCTCGTTGGAGATCGTCACGCCGGAACGACTCACCTGGAGTGGTGAGGCAACGGCCCTCGTTCTACCAACGGTTGACGGTGAGGTTGGCATTCTGCCGAAGCACGAGCCGTACGTCACGGTGCTTGGGCTCGGCGAAGGTCGCATCACCACCAAGGATGGCAACGTAGAGCTTGTGGCAATCATCGGCGGCTTTGTGCAGGTGCGACCCGATCGCGTCCTCGTACTCGCGGAATCAGCCGATCTAGCCGCAGATCTTGACGTCGCGACTATTGAGAAGGCAAAGTTGGCCGCCGAGCAGGCACTCGCGCAGGTTGATCACGCCGACCCAGGCGCAGTTGCCACTGCACGAGCTGCCATGGCTCGAGCCCTGCTCCACCTGAACCTTGCGGAGCGCCGCCGCCGTCGCGGCTGATCTCCTGGCGCAACACAGGATCCCCCGCAGGTCGCCTCGCACAGCGCCCCAGCACCCTAGGGGCCGCTCAGTTGGACGCGGTGAGGGGAGAGGGGCGAGAATCCACCCATGAGTGACCAGTCAGCGCCCAAGCCCTTCTCCTGGGAGTACCGCCCCACGGTGCTCGCCAAAGAGGCGTTCCACATCGCAGGTGGTCGTCCGCTCAGCGGCAGCGTGCGCGTATCCGGTGCCAAGAATGCCGCGCTCAAGATGATGGCTGCGTCGGTTCTTACCGGCGAAACACTTCGCCTTGAGAACGTTCCAGAGATCCTTGACATTGAGGTGCTGCGCGACACACTCCGCGATCTTGGCGTTGCGGTGGAACGTGAGTCAGATGGCACGATGGATCTCACTGCGGGCGACGTGGAGTGGCTCTTCGTTCCGTTGGAGGCGGCGGCCAAGATGCGCGCGAGCTTCATGCTGCTCGGTCCACTTCTTGCGCGATTCGGTCGCGTCATCATCAGCAATCCTGGTGGCGATCGAATTGGACGACGCCCCGTCAATCTCCATGTTGATGCAATGCGCGCGCTCGGCGCAGAGATTGACTATCGAGATGGCTACTACTTTGCGAAGAGTAGCGGCAGGCTGCGCGGCGCAGAGATCACCTTCCCGCACGTCACCGTGATGGGGACAGAGAATGCAATGCTTGCCGCAGTCCTCGCAAAAGGGACAACACGCATTCAGCCCGCTGCGCGCGAACCAGAGGTAGACGATCTCATCACGCTTCTCAACGCAATGGGCGCGCAGGTCCAACGTACTGCACCAGATGTGATTGAAATCCAAGGTGTTGATGCGCTGCACGGCGCAACTCACCACGTGATGCCTGATCGTATTGAAGCTGGAACATTCGCAACCGCCGCCGCAGTGATTGGCGGCAGCATTGAGATTACGGAGATTGAACCGGCGCACCTTGGCGGCTTCTTGCAGGTGTTGGAGCGAATGGGCGTTGAACACAGCGTGACGGGAAACACGCTGCGAGTCAGTGGTTTGCCACAGGGTGAAGGTTCGTACAAGGCGGTCGACATCACAACCGCTCCGTATCCAGGGCTCGCCACTGACCTTCAGCCGTCTGCGGGACTGATCCTGACGCGCGCTTCAGGAGTTAGCAACATTCATGAGACGATCTTTGAAGATCGACTTGAATGGCTGGTTGGCCTGCGCAACTTTGGCGCACAGGTGGAGATCCTCGACCCGCGGCACGCGCGCATCAGCGGGCCAACCACATTCACTGCGGCAGAGGCAGACATCCCGGATCTGCGCGCGGGAGCCACGCTCATGCTTGCCGCACTCGCCGCCCCTGGCGAGAGCAGGATCCATGGCGCGCACCACGTCCGCCGCGGCTATGCCACCATTGAGGAGAAGTTCCGTGGCCTTGGCGCGGAGCTAACGCACGTCAGCGAAGAGGAGAAGAGCCCAGCATGAAGATTGGAATTGACCTCGGCACCGCCAACGTGCTGGTCTTCGTGCAGGGTCAAGGGATCACCGTGCGTGAGCCGAGCGTTGTGGCGATCGATTCGGACGACCGAATCGTTGCCGTTGGCACCGAGGCGAAAGAGATGGTTGGACGAACTCCAGGATCCATCACCGCCATTCGCCCACTCCGCGACGGCGTGATCGCTGACTACGTGGTGACCGAAGCCATGCTTCGCTACTTCATCAAGAAGGGGACGGCAGGGAAGATCTCCTTCGGTCGCCCTGATGTCCTCGTGAGCGTTCCCGCCGGCTCAACCTCCGTGGAGAAGCGCTACGTCCTGGATGCCGCGCGACAGGCGGGTGCTGGCAAGGCGTATTTGATTGAAGAGCCAATGGCGGCGGCGATCGGCGCCCAGCTACCAATCAGCGGTCCGTCGGGGAACATGATCGTGAACATTGGCGGCGGCACGGCAGAGATTGCCGTGATCTCCCTCTCGGACATTGTGGTGGCCAAGAGTCACCGTGTTGGTGGGAACCGTTTTGACGAAGCGATCGCCCTCTACATCCGCCGCAAGTACAACCTCATGATCGGCGACCGCACCGCGGAGCAGGTGAAGCTTGAGATTGGAAGCGCCCTCCCCCTTGAGGAGGAGATGACCATGAGCGTGAAGGGAAGAGACATGATCGCCGGCCTCCCCCGAGAGGTGATGATCACCTCAACGGAGATCACGGAGGCGATGGAGGTGCCGCTACGGAACCTCACCGACGCCATCCGCGGCGTGCTCGAGCAGACGCCACCAGAGCTCAGCGCGGACATCATTGACAAGGGGATCGTCCTCTCCGGCGGTGGGGCGCTGCTACGCAACATTGACCGCCTCATCACCAACGTCACTGGCGTTGCCGCCCATGTGGCACCAGATCCGCTGAGCTGCGTGGCGAAGGGGACGGGAATCGCGCTTGAACACTTTGACGTCTTCGCCAAGTCGCTGACGTCACAAGCCTGATCCGTGCCACTGCACCAGCGCGAAGGCTGGACGCAGGAGGGTGCCCCCAAGGCATTCGTTGATCTCCACTCCCACTCTTCGTCAAGCTTTGACTCATTAAGCGATCCCATCGCGCTTACGCGCGCCGCTGCAGCTCGCGGGATCACTCATCTCGCAATCACCGACCATGATCGCGTTGACGGTGCACAACGGGCACGTGACGCGCAGGTCCCCGGCATCACCGTTCTTATTGGTTCCGAAGTGCGCACGCGTGATGGTGACATGATCGCGCTCTTCATTGAGCGCCCCATCAAGGTTGGACTCCCACCAGCGGAGGCTATTGCAGCGATTCGTGAGCAAGGCGGCCTCGTTGGAATTCCACATCCGTTTGACGGCACACGCGGCTCGCTACTCCTCAAGGAAGAACATGCAGAACTCATCACGCTCGTTGACTGGATTGAAGGGTGGAACGCGCGACTGTGGACGCCTGGTGGCAATGCGCGCGCCACCACGCTCGCGGCAACACACGGGATCCCAAGCGTTGCATCGTCAGACGCGCACAGCATCATGGAGATTGGAAACGCAGCAACGGTGCTCGCTGGCGATCCATCAACCCCCGCACTCATGCGCGCTGCACTCGCCGCCCCACATGAACTCATCACCGGTCGCGGTGCGCTGCTCGCGCGCTTGGTCATGCCGTTCGTCAAAGTGATTAATGCGACACGTGGGAATAGACGCATCAAGGCTGGCTTCACCTACGGCGAGACGGAATGATCGGCGAAACGGAATGAGCGAGGCGAAAACCTCGTTCAGCATTGGCGAGCGGATACGGCGTCCCTCAACGATTGCCGGACTTCTCTTTACCGTGGTCCTGCTGGTTGGACTCTGGCGCGCTGCGAGTGCGTTCAACCTTGATCAAGTTGCATCACTGATCGGATCCGCGAATCCACTCGCGCTTGCTGCAGCGCTCGCCGCAACCTTCGCCACCCTGCTCCTTCGTGGACTGCGATGGCGCGAATTACTTAGTGTGGTAAACCTCTCAATCTCGCGTCGTGCCGCAATTGAGATCCTTGCACTCTCTTTCTGGGTCAACGTCGTGTTGCCCGCAAAGATTGGTGACTTCTACCGCGCGTGGCTTCTGAAGCGCAATGGCGGCCCCTCGTTTGGCCGCGGAGTTGGCACCGTCGTGTTGGAGCGCGCACTCGATCTCATCGCGGTCGCACTTCTTGGTGCACTCTCTGGCGCTATTGCGTTCGGCGGTGAACTTCCAGCCGCTGTGATGGTGCTGATGGTGTTTGCCCTCGCACTCGCACTGGTGGGGATCCTCGTGCTCCTTGCTGCGCGCGGTCCAGCCAGCAGGCTGAGCAAGCGGCTGCCGCTCCCCAGGCAGGCCGCCGAACCACTGGAGCGCGCCTTTGACGCGCTGAAGGAGGGGAGCACGCGCGGCGGGATCGTGCGCGTTGCACCGCACACGTGTGTGATCTGGGCGCTCCAAGCGCTGCGACTCGGCGCTGTCGCCGCTGCACTCGGACTCTTCCAGGTCGACCCAGCAGCCGGTGCGATTGGCCCTTCCGCGGTGCTCTTTACCGCACTCGCCTCTGCCGTGTTGAGTACCGTCCCGTTCACCCCAGCAGGCCTGGGCATTGTTGAGGCGGGAGGTGTTGGCATCTTAGTTGGGATCTTCGGCATGACTCCCGAGTCGGCGATCGCCCTCATGCTGCTCGACCGCATCACAGATATCGGCTCGCTGATGGCTGGCGGGGCCGTTCTCTTTGCAGTGTCACCATTCCGGCGCGGTGCCGGAAGTCTCCGCTAGCGCCCCTTCACACTCCGCTTCGCAGCGCTCTTCTTCGCAGCAACTCGCGCCTTTTTCAAAGCAGGTTTCGCCGCCTTTGGCCCCTTCGCCACCTTCGCTGACTTCGCTGACTTCGCCGCCTTCTTGACAGCCGCCACAGGCTTCACGGCCTTCTTGGCCGACTTCGGCACGCCTGGAGCCTCCGCGGGGAGCGGCTTCAGCTTCAGGTTCCCCTGCGCAAGCTGGATCGTGCGCTCAACGTTCAGTTTGTCCCAGCCCTCCTCCATCCCTGGTGTCTCTAGGTAGTACGCGGCATGGGCGAGTTTCGGATGACTGATCAGCGCGGCGAGTCCACGTGCGCCAACTTCGCCACCGCCAATGTGTTGGTGTCGGTCCAGTTTGGAGCCGTGCGCCGCCTTGCTGTCGTTGTAATGAATCATCACGAGTTTCTCAAGGCCAATCTTGCGATCAAACTCTTCAATGACGCGATCAAGTTCATCAAGGTCAGACATCTCAACACCAGCGCCCCAGAGATGCGCCGAGTCTAGGCAGTAGCCCACGCGCGACATATCAACCCGTCGCTTCCCCATTGCTTCGTGAATGGCAATCAACTCATCGATGCTTTCGCCAATGCCGTTCCCTCCACCCGCAGAGTTCTCGAGCACCAGGAGTGCATCGCTCGCCGTTGCTGGGACGCCATCAAGGATCTGATCAACCGCCTCGGCGACGCGCTTCACACCCGCCTCAATTCCAGTGCCGAGATGTGAACCAATGTGCACATTAATGAATGACGCACCGTATGCAGGTGCAACGCGCAACTCGTGTTGCAGCATCGCAATGCTCTTTTCGCGAACCTCTGGTCGCGGTCCTGCGAGATTTGCAAGATATGCGGCGTGCACCGCGAGTGGACCAAAGCCGTGCTCTTTCATGCGTGCGCGAAATTCTGGAAGCTCTTTCGGCAGCTCTGCACGTCGCGCCCAACCGGTTGGGTTACCAGTAAAGATCTGCAGCCCCATGGCGCCAACAGCGGCGGCTCGATCTGCCGCCTTGACGAGGCCAGGTCCAACGGCAAGGTGCGCGCCGAGCATGCGATCGAGTCGCCCTGCGGCGGCGGGTGGCGCGGAACACTTCTTACTCTTGGCGGCCATGCGTGCATCCTCCCACAACGTCGTCGGCGCATGCGCGCGAATGGTTAGCGAGTTGATCGAGGGGCGGAGCAGTTACTCCGGGAAGGCGGTGACGGTAATCTCGATCCCGAGTCCCTCTTTCAGTTCAACGGACGCCGCGCTCTGCACGAGCTCACCCATGACGCGAATCTCGGCGAGGCCCGCGTTCACTGCGTTTGGAATCGTTGGGTTCGTGCTGCGGCGCCAAATCTCAAGGAAGTCAGCAAGCGTTGCAAGCGTCTCGTCTGGAGCCTCAACGTGAAGCTGGCCGTCTGGCTCATGCGTGTGCAACCAGTACATGCAGTTCTGGTCAATGCCAATGTTTGGTGGAACTTCTGCGGTAGTCCCATCAGGCAGTTTGATCGTGAGCTGCGAGTGAATGTGATACGCCGCGTCATGACCACCCGAATCGCACGAGACCGCGCCGACGTTTTCGCCAAATCCACCAACCGGATTCGTAACTGGTACGCCGTCCTTATCTGTCCCCGAACATGCGGCGACGAGGAGTGCGGCGGCGAGAACTCCAACAAGCTTCTTCTGCATGTGGCAATGATAGCAAGTTGATCAGCGGCACCTCAACGCTCGTAGGCCACGCTCACCACGGCGATCCAGCGAACTCCTGCCACTCGCAGCGCTCGTGCCGCCTCACGGGCGGTCGCGCCACTCGTCTGGATGTCATCGACCAGCACCACGGCGCTCGGCAGATCCGAGTCCTCCCTGCACGACATGGCCCCCTGCATGATTGCTGCTCGCGCGGAGCGAGTGGCGCCATGAAGGGGTTCGGTGCTTCGAACGCGCGCAAGGAGTGTCCGAACGGGGAGGTGCACAGCAGCACCCGCCGCAGTCGCGAGCAGCGCCGCATGGTCAAAGCCGCGCTCGTGCACGCGGCCCTGGTCCGTAGGGATTGGCACGAGCGTGACCTGAAACGCCGCGCGTGCCGATACCTGTTTGATTGCGGGCAGGAGTGCCTCGCCGAGCTCTCGTGCGAGCCCCTGCACGCCCCCGTATTTCATGGTGCGAATGGCCACACCGAGTCCGCCTTCGTAGGGGCCAAGCGCTGCGGCGGCGGAGAGGTTCCCTGCCGGCAGTGCCACCGCGCGGTCCGTGATCCACTCGGCACGACACTCCGCACAGAGCAGCGCCCCCTCGCACTCGCAGATCCCGCAGCGGGGCGGAGCGAGGAGTTCAACGAACGGAGCGGTCGCCGAGCGCACGAGGAGTTGGAGCTGTAGCGAAAACGTGCGCATGCAGCGATCCTCCACGCTCAAGCGTACGGAGCGCGTACGATACGGAGATGACGACACCAGTAGGCTCCCTCGCCGTCTCCGCGACCCCGCTGGCCGGGGTAAGCG
>CAIZYO010000218.1 GCA_903937225.1 uncultured Chloroflexota bacterium
CAACTCCGCGGTTGATCAACTCAATAACACTGGCCGCGACCTGTATGTGGTTCCAGGATGAGCGACGCGCCAGTCAGCAATCCGTCGCAGCAACAGCCACATCAACAGCAGAAGCAGGCGACCGCTGCACAGATTCGCCGCATTGCAAAAGCACGACCCTACGTTCCCATTCACGAGCTGCGGCGGACGTACGGACTTCCTGGTGACGAAGACTTGACGGTGAAGATTGCAGCACCAGACGGTGACGCCTGGGTCGGCCTGCCAGAGCGGGAGGCAAAACTGATTGAGCAGCTCGTGCAACAGGGTGAGATTGGCCTGGTCTTCCACGAGATGCCGCGCGCACGCGTGGTGCTCGGGATCTACGGCTCCACGCTGCACGCGTAGACGATCAGCGAACGAGCACCCCTTCGCTCGCAAGGAGCGTGCGCTTGAACGCGATCGGATCCTGACCGGCGGGACGCCACTCCCTTGCCGCAGATCCTCCGTATCCACCAATGCCGTTCGATGCCACCACGCGATGGCAGGGGAGCAGGATTGGGATCGGATTCTTGCCGAGTGCCGAACCAACAGCACGCGCAGCGCGCGGTGAGCCGGCGGCAGCGGCGAGCTCGCCGTAACTGACAACCCTTCCTCTGCGCACCTTTGCAAGCGCTGCGAACACCTTGCGCTCGAATTCCGTAGAGCCGGAAAGATCGCAGGCGGCAGTGATTTCGCGGGCGGTGACGCTGCCACGAAGCGCGCCATTCATCAGCCGCGTCACATCCGCAGAGGTGCGGATTAGCCCGAGCGGACGCTGGTCATGTCCGGCGGGCGCTGAAGGCGCGGCTCTCGGATCTAGGGCGATCGCGCGGATCCGTCCATTGATGAGCAGCACTGGGAGCGCCCCCCACGGGCTCCGCCAGCTGATCACGCGCTCCGTTTCGCTCGCCGCTCGTTTCATGGTGGGAGCCTAACGCGCCGCGCGGCGGTATACTCCCCAGGAGTATGCAAAACACGAGCGCGCCGACGAGTGAACTGACGATTGAGACGGCGGAGATCGCCCTCCCGATCGTGGGGATGACGTGCGCATCCTGTGTGAATCGCATCGATCGTTTCTTGCGCAAGGCGGATGGCGTGAGTGAGGTGAGCGTCAACCTCGCCACTGAGAGCGCCACCATTCGTTATCTCCCAGAAGTGACAGGTGCGGCCGAACTTGCGCAGGTCATCTCAAACGCCGGCTATGAAGTGCCCGCCGCTGCCCTGGACCTTGCTGGGCGCGCCAACGAAGGGGAGCGCGAGGCGGCACGCGAGGCGATGGAGGCAACGCGCGTCGCCGCACGCGAACGCGAAAAGCGCGCGCTGCTCCGCGACGGCGTTGGAGCGACGCTGTTTGGTCTCGTTGCTATGGCCATCATGCTCCAGCCCTGGTTCCTGATCTCCATGGAGCGCGTCAACTGGATCTTGATCGTTCCAACGACGATCGTGCAATTCGGCGTGGGCTGGCGCTTCCACTCGCGCGCACTCCGTGCACTTAGGCACGGCAGCCTCACGATGGAGACACTCGTCAGCCTCGGCACAACCTCAGCGTGGGCGTGGTCTGTTGCGATCACGCTTTTCCACGACCAGTTGATGCGCATCGGAGTCCCCGCTCATGCAACGTGGGATGCCGCCGCACTCATTCTCGGATTTGTCTCTCTCGGTCGCTGGCTTGAGGCGCGCGCAAAAGACGCGTCAACGAGTGCGGTGCGAAGTCTGCTTGCGCTGCGACCAGAGAACGCAGAGATCCTCGCCAACGCGAGCGACCCAGCAGGAAGAAGCGTTCCGCGCACCAGCGTCATCGCAGGAGATCTACTGCTCGTTCGACCAGGTGCGCGCATCCCTGTTGACGGCATCATCATCAGTGGTCGCGCCGCAATTGACGAGTCGCTCCTCACTGGAGAATCGGCCCCCGTGGAGCGCGGCAAAGGGAGCCGCGTCGTTACCGGTGCGCTTCTCACCGACGCGCCGCTCGTGATCCGTGCCACCGCCGTAGGGGAGGGGACGACGCTCTCCCGAATCGCTGCCGCCGTGGAGAAGGCGCAAGCGTCAAAGCCTGCGATCGCCCGGCTCGCCGACCGCATCTCCGAGATCTTCGTCCCCACGATCATCCTCATCAGCATCCTCACCTTCGTTAGCTGGTATCTCTTCGGCGCAGAGCCGAAGCTTGTCCGCGCCGTCGCCACCGCCATCGCCGTCCTTGTTGTGGCCTGCCCTTGCGCGATGGGCCTCGCTACGCCGACCGCCGTGATCGTCGGCATGGGTCGTGGCGCGGCGGCGGGGATCCTTGTCCGCGACGCAGCGCTGCTGGAGAGCGCTGGGAAGCTGAAGGCGATCCTCTGGGATAAGACTGGCACCCTCACGACTGGCTCACTCCAACTCGCCGCACTTCGACCGCATCCAGCCGGTCCCTTCGCTAACGATCCTGATGCACTCTTCCGCGCCGTCGCCGCGGCAGAGGCGCGCTCAGAGCACCCACTCGCGCGCGGCGTCGTCGCCTCCGCAACTGCCCGTGCTATCGCGTTCCCGGCGGCAACTGACGTTGAACTCGTCCCTGGTCGCGGCCTTCGCGCAACAGTTGACGGTCGCCGTCTGGAGATCGGCAACAAGGGCATGTTCAGCAGTAGTGACGCAGCAGCACTTGACGCGTGGGCGAGCGAGGCGGCGGAGTCTGGCGCAACGCCGCTCTACGTGATTGCAGATGGCGCACCTGCCGGCATCATCAGCCTCGCCGATTCGGTGCGACCTGAATCTGCTGCCGCCATTCGCGCACTCGCCGATCGCGGCATCAGCTCGTGGATCGTCTCTGGCGATCGTCAAGAGGTGGTGAACGCCGTCGCGAACGCCGTCGGCGTGCCCCTTAATCAAGCACTCGGTGGCATCTTGCCGAGCGGCAAGGCGGACGTCGTAGAACGCGTCCGCGCCGCACACGGCAGCGTGGGGATGGTGGGCGACGGCATCAACGACGCCCCCGCACTCGCCGCCGCTGACGTTGGCATTGCGGTGGGTGGCGGCACCGAAGTGGCGAGCGAAGCCGCCGCTGCAACACTCTCGAGTGGCAGCCCGAGCGCAGTCCCAGCACTCGTTGATCTTGCTCGCGCCACGACGCGGACGATTCGTCAGAACCTCGCCTGGGCCTTCGGCTACAACCTGTTCCTCGTCCCACTCGCCGCCGGACTTGCCCTTCCTGCCTTCGGCATTGGCCTCGACCCCGCCCTCGCCGCCGCCGCGATGGGCCTCTCCAGCGTCAGCGTGGTCGCCAACTCCCTGCGCCTGCGGAGGCTCAAGCTCACCTCCTAACGCGCCACTTTGGAAGCGCGGTTTGGGGGCAACCCCATCGAGTGTTCGAATCCCTCTCTCTCCGCCAGCTCTCCCCGCACGAAACGCCACCATTCCGTAGTCCGGGACGGTCTCCTCATCGACGCCGCCGTGGCGAGCGCCTACCTGGAGACCAGGTACTAATAACGGCTTATAGGGCGGCTCTTCTTTAATTAGCCATGAGTTAATCTACTTTATGGTTTATATGTATTCTTACGGATAGATATTGAAAGGGCCAAAAGCACATGCTTATTTACAGTTCAATCGTTGAGAAATTGGTACGTAAAACTTTTCTTGCCGTCCAAAATCACAATTATGAAGAGGTGTTAAAAGGTGTTTCCTCTAATAACCTCACCCATCGTTTTGCAGGTCCTAACTCACTAGGTGGCATCCGACATGACAAAGAAGCGCTAGGTAGATGGTTCAAACGAGTAGGGACTGTACTGCCAAATCTTGAGTTTGAGGTAACAAATGTTTTAGTCCTCGGTGGACCATGGAACACAACAGTTGTCGCCCGCTGGGTTGCCACCTGCAAACTTGAAAATGGAGAGCCGTACGTAAATCCTGGAATCCATGTAATCAAACTGCGCTGGGGCAAGGCATATGACTTCGATGTTTATGAGGATACCTTTGCCGTGACAGTCGGGCTCGAAAAACAAGCAAAGTCAGGAATCGCGGAAGCATTAGCCCCGCAAATTGTGAGCTAATCAAAACTTTTGATGGGTGGGGTTCGTGGTGGGATCTCCGATCCCTCCAGATCCCTCAGGATTCCTCCAGACACCTGCATCTGACCTCAGCAGGCCCTAGGAGACCTTCCGATC
>CAIZYO010000219.1 GCA_903937225.1 uncultured Chloroflexota bacterium
GACCGCTAACTGGCTCTCAGCAGGTGCAAGCAGATACGCCTCCAAGGTGACGAGTCGGGAGTAGAGGTCACGCGCGTAGGTTTCTTCGTTACGCGACGTGAGAGCTTGACCCCCACTGCTCACCACAGGGAAGATGCGCACATCTGGGAGCTGAACGCCTGACGCGTTTAGCACGCGCTCAAGCTCGCCAGCGAACGGTGCATACTCACAGCTCCCATCCCCTGCCGATGCACAGGAGGTTGATTCGAGTTGCGCCGCGATGTTTTCGCGTGTGGCAGTGATGAGCGTGCGATCAGCACCGCTAATCGCCTCCTGTAAACGCTGGAGCGAATCTTCAATCGCCCCCTTCGGGAGGATTGGAATAGTCAGGCCGCGGGTGCGCCACGGCGCCCAGCTTGAGATCAGGCGGAAGCGAACGCTGTTGGAGCTGTCCGACTCCACCGATTCCAGGTTCGTTCGCACCACATCACAGATATCAGGCGCAAGCGGACACTGACCACTCTTCGCGAGTTCATACGTGAAGAGAACATCTTCCGCGGTGAGTGGAGAACCGTTGTGGAAGGTGAGTCCTGACTTAAGGGTGATCTGAACGGTGGTGCCCCCGGCGGATGAGAGTGGTGCCCCTTCGGCAAGAACTGGCTGCGGGAGGAGTGTGCCATCCGGCCGGTAGAGTCCTGCGTGCACCAGCCCGCCTACGAACGCAGAGGATTCGTCCTGGTAGGCGGCACTGAGGTTGAGTGGTTCGGCCGTCAGCGCAACTCGAAGCGCAGTTCCGCCCACAATCGAACAGGCGGCGCTGGAGAGCGCAATCAGGAGCGCCGCAGAGAGCGGAGCAAGCGTTCGGCGGATCATGCCGTGAGCTGGTCGTATCCCGCCGCGTCGAGGAGCAGGTTGAGCTCCGCTGGGTCGCCTATCTGAATCTCTAGGAGCCAACCCGAACCGTATGGATCAGCGTTGATTGACTCTGGCGCAGCAGAAAGCGCTTCGTTGCGTGCAAGCACGCTGCCAGAGATTGGGCTGAAAAGGTCGCTGACCGCCTTCACCGATTCAACCGCGCCGAAGACGGCAAACTGCTTAAGCGTAGCCCCCACTTGAGGGAGGTCAACGAAGACGACGTCGCCAAGTTCGTTAGCCGCGTGCGCAGTGATCCCAATCACCGCACGATCTCCCTGGACGCGAACCCACTCATGCTCTTTTGAGTAGCGAAGTTCGGCTGGTGAACTCATCATTTTCCTCCTATGCTCTCGCGGTTCCGATCAAGCCCTTCGGCACAAATGGTACGCCAGTCACCACCGCGGCGACTCGCTCCCCACGAATGAGCACGTCGAGCGCTTCACCCACTGGGTATGGTGATGCGGACGCGTCGAGATCAGCGAGTGCGATCGGGTATCCGAGCGTTGGCGAGTGCGTCCCCGAGGTGATGTGCCCGATCAGGCCCCCATCAGATCGATGCACTTCGTACCCGCGGCGAGCGATCCCTCGGCCAGTGATCTTCAGACCGACGAGTGCCCGTCCGGCACGCGCCCCTGCGGCGGCACGTGCGGTGAGGGCTGCGTCGCCAACGACACCCTCTCCCTTGTTGAACTTGACGACTCGCCCGAGTCCAACATCAAACGGGGTGAGCTCTTCACGCAGCTCGTTGCCGAAGAGTGGCATCCCCGCCTCTAACCGCAGCGTGTCCCGCGCACCTAGCCCGATCGGCTGCGGTGCAGGTGCTCCCGATGTGCCAGGCGTCAGCAGTGCGCGCCAAAGGGAAACCGCACGATCCGCAGCGAGATAGAACTCAAATCCGTCTTCACCCGTGTAGCCCGTACGCGCAACGAGGAGCGGGGCTCGCATGCCGCCAATGAGCGCCTCGCTACTGCGGCAGGCATAGTTTCGTAGCGCACGAACCGCGTCGGCTTCCTCAGCGTCAAAGAGGCTTGCGACAAGGTCGCCGCTTCGCGGTCCTTGAACCGCGATCATGGCGGTTGAGGCGCTCTCGTCAGAAACGTTCGCAGTGGTGCCGATCCGTTGGGCGAGGAGCGCCGCGACACGCTCTGCGTTAGAAGCGTTTGCCACAACGAGCCACTCCTCGTCCGCAACGCGGTAGACCAACAGGTCATCAATCATCCCGCCTGACTCATTCACAGCGATGCTGTACTGCGCCCGTCCAGGATTCAGCGCGGAAGGGAGCGAGACGAGGGCACGGTCAAGTGCCGTGCCTGCATGCGGTCCACGAACCCAGATCTCTCCCATGTGGCCAAGATCAAAGACTCCCGCGCTCGCTCGCACAGCTCGATGCTCCTCAATGACACCCGCGTACTGCACCGGCATCTCCCACCCAGCGAAATCAACCATGCGGGCCCCAAGGTGGAGATGCTCCTCAAAGAGAGCGGTGCGACGCATCAGGTCAGCGTCAGGGCGTCATACGCGCGCTGGACGAGCGCGCTCTCAGTTTGAAAGTCCAGGAGGGCAACGGCTTCGTCCATCGGCACCCAACGCAACTCTTCAAACTCTTGGTCGTATGCGTCAAAGCTGCCACC
>CAIZYO010000220.1 GCA_903937225.1 uncultured Chloroflexota bacterium
TAGACTCACTGGGTGACCTGGCAGCTGTTGCTGGGCTAAAGGAGGTTGGCATGTATCCCCAGCTGCACATCCCTGACGGGTTCCTCTCGCCGCAGATCTCCCTTCTGCTGTGGGTCGCCACTGCGGTCCTGATTGGGATTGCCGTGCGAAAGACGAGCCGCACTGATGTGCGACTGATTGCGTCGCAGCCAATTCTGATGGGGGTGCTCGGCGCCTTCATCTTCGCTGCCCAGATGTTCAACTTCCCTGTTGCGACGGGCACGAGCGGCCACCTGCTCGGCGGAGTGCTCGCCGGCTATCTGCTTGGCCCGTGGGCCGGCACGATTGTGATGGCGACGGTGATTGGTATTCAGGCACTTCTCTTCCAAGATGGCGGCCTCTTGGTGCTGGGCGCCAATATCTTCATCATGGGAGTCATCGGCACACTTGGTGGTTCGTATCTCGCTCGCGGCATTGGTGCCGTGCTCGGCGGTAGCCGTAGTGCGTCGATTCTTGGCGCGGGGGCTGCGGCCTGGCTTGCCGTTGTAGCTGCCGCTGGGTTCACCACACTACTGCTTGGCCTCTCCGGCACCACCGACATTTCAGTTGGGTTGCCCGCCATGCTCGGCGTGCATGCCCTCATCGGCATTGGCGAAGCACTCATCACCGTTGCTGCACTCACCTTCATCGCGCAAACGGCTCCAGACATTTTGGCAGGAGTGAGCGCACCACGAAAAGCATCACCGGTACGTCGCCTGGCAACTGGCGTGGCGATCGCTGGTGTGGTGGCGACGCTTGCAAGCTTTTTCGCATCCGCTGATCCCGATGGCCTAGAGGCTGTTGCAGAAGAGCTCGGTTTCTTGGATGCAGGTCTCTCGGCACCGTTTGAGCTCTTCCCGGATTACACGATCCCAGGGCTTGATGGAACCGCATCGACAGTGGTTGCTGGCTTGCTCGGCGTCATTGTGGTGATTGGCGTGCTACTAGCCCTCGGCCGCCTCGCGCGGAGCCGCACAAAGTCGTAGCCGTGGAGCCACGCGGCGTTGGGCGCGACGCCCGTGCTGCAGTGATCACCACGCTCGCCTTTGTCACGGCCGTTGCACTCCTGCCGCCAGGCTCGTATCTGGCGCTACTCCTCGCCTGGTTGCTGTTGACGTTTGCCGGAGCGCTGCTTCGAATTAGCCCAGGGCACCTCGCCCGGCGTGGACTCGTCGCCTTGCCGTTTGTCGTTGCCGCCGTGCCAATCGTCTTCCTTCGCAACGACGAGTTGCTCTGGGCTGGCAGCCTCGGTCCGCTCACCCTGCAGATCTCGGGTGCAGGACTGCGCATCGCGCTGACCGCGCTGCTGAAGGCGTGGATCAGCGTTCAAGCCTCGGTTCTCCTCTTGGCGCTCGCGAGTCCCCCCTCAATTGTCACTGCCCTCCGCCGCATGCGACTCCCCGACGTGATCGCCACAAGCGCTGGCTTAACGATTCGGTACCTCGAGCTCCTCCGTGATGAGGCTCGACGGATGCTCCGCGCCAGAACCGCGCGCTCTGCAAGCCCTGTGGGCGTGGGTCGAGAGCGAATCGGCGGAACCATCGCATGGCGCGCACGTACGACTGGAAGCCTGGTTGGTTCGCTCTTCTTGCGCGCCTACTCCCGAGCGCAGCGCATTGAGGAGGCCGCCGCATCGCGCGGGGCGACTGGCTCACTCTCTATCGGCACCATGCCGGCGGCAGATCCGCGCCTCACGCTCAAGGTGATTGGGGTGCTCCTGCTAGTGCTCACCCTCACCCTGGCCGGCGCGCTGCTGCCGCGACTGTAGGCTGAGCGTATGGCTGAACAACACGAGCATCCACATACGCATCCAGGGGCGCCGCTGCCGCACAGCCATGGTCACGAGCATGCCCACGAGGCGCCGCTCACGCCAACTGGTGACGGCACCATTGCGATCTCCCATCTGCACTTCCGCTACCCCGATGGAACGGAGGCGCTGCGCGGCATCGATCTAGCCATTGCCGGCGGCGAGAAGGTTGCGCTGCTGGGACCGAATGGTGCAGGGAAGAGCACTCTGATGCTGCACCTCAACGGGATCCATCGCCCCACCCACGGCACCGTGCACGTGGCAGGGATGCAGGTGTCCAACGAAACGATTGGCCGCGTGCGCGCTGAAGTCGGGCTCGTCTTTCAGGATCCTGATGATCAGCTCTTCAGCCCAACGGTGTGGGATGACGTGGCGTTCGGCCCCACCCACATGGGACTCACCCCGGGCGCGATTCACGATCGCGTCGAGGTCGCCCTTGCCGCCGTTGGCGCACTCGACTTGGCGCAGCGTGCGCCGATGCGCCTCTCCATTGGGCAGCGTAAGCGTGTCGCCCTCGCCACCGTCCTCGCCATGAATCCAAGCATTTTGGTGTTTGATGAGCCGTCTGCTGGGCTCGACCCGCGCGGTCGACGTGAGCTCATTGAGCTACTGCAGTCACTCACGCAGACGCTCATTGTCAGCACGCATGACCTTGAGCTGGCGCGTGCGGCATTCCCACGCAGCATCGTGGTCGATCGCGGCGCGATCGTGGCTGACGGATCAACGAGCGAGATCTTGGCGAATCGTGAGCTGCTGCTCACCCACGGACTCGCCTAAGGCTTCGCACCTTTGCCGCGCGCCGCGCGCAGCGCAGCAATTCGATCGCGCAGATCCGCCTCCGCCCCACTCCCTGACGGCGTATAGAAACGCTTCGTCGCGATCTCGCGCGGCAGATACTCCTGATCAATGTCAAATGGTTCGCCGGCCGCGTGTGGTGACTGATATGTCTTCGCCGATGCGCGCAGATGACCAGGAACAGGAAGTTGACCGCCCGTTGCAATCTGTTCACGCGCCGCAGCGAGTGCCTCACCAGCGCGCGGCGACTTCGGCGCAGAGGCGAGATAGGTAACCGCTTGTGCGAGCGCCCAATCGCACTCCGGTGATCCGGCGAGCTCGACGACCTGTGCTGCGGCTGCGGCAAGCGGAAGTGCTGCGGGATCAGCGTTGCCAACATCCTCTGATGCGGAGACCAGGAGTCGACGTGCAATCACGCGCGGATCTTCGCCCCCTTCGAGTGCAGTCGCGAGCCACCAGATCGCCGCGTCAGGATCGTTGCCGCGAATACTCTTGATCAGCGCAGATGTGACGCCCGACTGGTCATACGGCAGGCTGCGGTCTTGCGCAGCGAGGAGCACCTCACGCGGCGTGATCTCCTTGCCGTCTGTCGTCATGAGGGCCGCCATCTCTAGCAGCGTTAAGAGTCGTCGTGCATCGCCAGAGGCGTAGCCAACCAGTTGGCGGCGCGCGTCGGCATCAACCTGGACTGCGCCGTTCAGACCGCGGGGATCCGCGAGCGCCCGGTCGAGCAACGTTTCAAGGTCGTCACTACTGAGTGGGGCCAGGCGGAAGGTGCGCATGCGTGAGAGGAGCGCCGGCGAGATCGCACGTGGCGGTGCTTCGGTCGTTGCGCCGACCAAGATGATCGTCCCCGCCTCAACGTGCGGAAGGAGCGCATCTTGCTGCGTGCGGCTGAATCGATGAA